>JAJHPN010000292.1 GCA_020890855.1 Candidatus Contendibacter sp.
CGCCAGACAAATAGCCCGGTCTTCGCCAAAGGCGTTAGCGGTCATGGCCAGGATTGGGGTGTGTTCCCGGCCCGGCAACCGCCGGATGGCCCGCGTCGCCTCCAGACCATCCAGCACCGGCATTTGCATGTCCATCAGGATCAGGTCATACGCGATCTGCTGCGCCTTCTCCACCGCCTGAGCGCCATCCACCGCCAGATCAGCCGTCAGCCCGACCTCGCGCAACAATTCCAGCGCGACTTCCTGGTTAATTACATTGTCTTCGGCGAGTAGCACCCGTGCGCCGCGATAATCACGACGCAAGGTGCGCTCAGCGGCTGAGGGACTTAGCGTCGCGGGCCCCTGTCCATTTGGACGCTGCATGGCCTGCGCCAGCGCATCGTGCAATACCGACAGCGTCACCGGCTTGACCAGCACGGTATACAGCCCGGCTTGTCGGGCGGCTTCCCGCAGATTTTGCCCGTCGTAGGCGGTCACCAACACGCCCACCGGCGACCGGGCCAACGCCAAGTCTCGCAGACAACGGGCCGTTTCCAGACCATCCAGCACCGGCATCCGCCAGTCCAATAAAATCAGATCAAAGGGATCATCGGTCGCGTCAGCAGCGACAATCGCCTCCAGCGCTGCTGCCCCGGACTCAACCGCCGTGGTCCGCAGCCCCAGAACGCTTAGCATATCGCCCAGCGCCGCCCGGGCTTCCGGTAAATCATCGGCCAATAACACCCGTCGCCCCCGCAACCCGGCGCTGACCCGCACGGTGAGTGGCGCAGCGCTCTTGCCCAGCCGGACGGTGATCCAGAAGAGGCTGCCCACGCCCGGTGTGCTTTCGACGCCCACCGCGCCACCCATTAACTGCGCCAGCCGGCGATTGATGGTCAACCCCAGGCCGGCGCCGCCGTGGCGGCGGGTGATGGAACCATCGGCTTGCTCGAAGGCGTCGAATAAGCGTGGCAACGCCTCCGGGGCAATGCCGATGCCGGTGTCCTGCACTTCAAACCGAACCAGCAGATCGGTGGCGCTGTCCTCCAGCACCCGCCCGCGCAGGAGGATTGATCCCCGTTCGGTAAACTTTACTGCGTTGCCGAGATAGTTGAGCAGAGCTTGCGCCACTCGGGTCGGATCGCCGCGCAGCATCTGGGTGCAGGACAGACCGGGATCCATCGCCATGACCAGCTCCAAATCCTTATCCTGCGCTTTGTCGGCCACCAACGCACAAACCTTGCCCAACACCGTGTCCAGCTCGAAATCGGTCTGCTCCAGCGCCAGCTTGCCAGCCTCGATTTTGGACAGATCGAGAATATCGTTGATGATTTGCAGCAGATGCCGCGCCGCATCCGCCACCTTGTTCAGCTTATCGCCCTGCTCGGGATCACAGGCATGGCGGCGCAACAGATGAACCAGACCGAGAATGGCGTTGAGCGGGGTGCGAATTTCATGGCTCATGTTGGCCAAAAATACACTCTTGGCGCGGTTGGCGGTTTCGGCGGCATTCTTGGCGGTGGCCAGTTCGGTGGTGCGCTGGATGACTAGATCTTCGAGTCGTTCCTGATGATCTTCCAGCGCCCGTTGCGCCTCGCGCAGCTTGGTCACGTCGGCCAGCATGACCAGAAGATGTTGCCGACCGCTGATGTCAATGGACTCGGCGGAGTACTGAACATCGATGATGTCCCCGGACTTGCGCCGCATTTGCATATCACGGCTTTCAATCCGGACGCCTTGGCGCAGCAGGTCAATGATCGCATCGCGCTGACCGGGCTGGACATAGATATTCAGCTCTTCGGTCGAACAGCCGATCACCTCGTGCCGCGCATAACCGAGCAGCCGCAACCAAGCCTCGTTGACCTCGACCAGCGCCCCACCAACCTCATAGGAGCCAATCCCAATCGCCAGCGGGCTGCCGTGAAAAATGCTGGAGAATCGCGCCTCGCTGCGCAGGAGTTGCGCCTCGGCCTGTTGGCGGGCGCTCTCAGCTTCTGCCGCAGACATGGCAAAGCTGATGTCGGCGGCCAGACCATCGAGCAACCGCACTTCCTCGTCGTTGAAGAATTCCGGAACGCCGGCATACAGGGTGAAGACCCCGCGCACCATCCCCGCCACGACCAACGGAAAAGCCGCCGAGGAGCGATAGCCCAGACGCAGCGCCCGTTCCCGCCAGGGACCCATCCGCGGGTCGGTGGCGAAGTCATGGCACAGCACATGGCATCCGTCGCGCAAGGCGGTCCCGGTCGGCCCACGTCCTTGCTCATCATCGTTGAGCGAAATGTGAACATAGCGCAGGTAGTCTTCGGCGACTCCAGCACACGCCGCCGGACGTAACTCTCTGGCGCCTGGGTCATTCAGCCCGACCCAGGCCATCCGAAATCCGCCGATCTCCACGGCGATCCGGCAAGCGCCTTCAAATACCCGGTCAATGTTCTGCTCACGGGCAATCATCTGGTTGATGGCGCTCAACACGGCATAGACCCGGTTGAGGTGCTGAATCCGCAGCTCACTACGCCGACGCTCGGTAATATCGGACAGGATGCAGTAGCTCTGGATAAAGCGGCCGTCCTGGTCGCGTTGAACCCGTCCTTCGAGAAGGACGCAGATTTCTGCGCCGTCCTTTCTGAGCAGCCGCAACTCGCTGCTGACCTCGCAAGCTTGTTTAAACTGGGCGAATTGAGCCGAAAAACCCGGTCGGGCGTCTTGCGCCCAGAACTCGCCAAATGATCTGCCCAGCAATTCAGCGGGCGAATAGCCCAGCAGATCGCATAGCTTGTGGTTGAAGTCGATCAGGCGTCCTTCACTGTCAAGGGACTGATAGGCCACTGGCGAATGTTCAAACAGGCTGCAAAACAGCGCCCCGCTTTCGCGTGACATTTCAGTGGGGCGGGATCCGGTAGTCATGAGGCGGGTTCTTGCGAAACAGCGGCAGACTGCCTGAGGATCAAGTCTTCGCCTCCGTCGCCATAACGTTCGGCGATGGCCTGAAACTCAGTAGCCACCACCAGAAACGCATCCACCACGTCCGGATCGAAATGCTGGCCGCGTTCACCTGCAATAATGGCTCGGGCCTGGACGAAGGGCATGGGCGGTTTGTAGACTCGCCGGCTGATCAATGCATCGAAGGTGTCGGCCAGCGCCATCAACCGGGCGGACAGGGGAATCGCCTCGCCGACCAGTCCATCGGGATAACCGTTGCCGTCCCATTTTTCGTGATGCCAATGGGTGATCTCCTTGGCCAGGGTCAGAAACTCCACCGGCTTCTCGGCGTCCCGCTCAGCCTGTTCAATCGCTGCGCTGCCCAACTGGCTGTGTGTCTTCATGATCACCCATTCGTCGGGGGTCAGTGGCCCCGGCTTGAGCAAAATGTGATCGGGAATGCCGACCTTGCCAATATCGTGGAGCAGCGCCGACCAGACCAGCAGGTCAATATTGCGATCGCTCAAAAAGGCGGCGAATCGAGGATGACTTTGCAATTGCCTGGCAAGAGTCCGCATATATTCCTTGGTGCGGCGCAGATGGTTGCCGGTCTCTGGATCGCGGGTTTCCGCCAAATGCGCCAGGGCGTGAATGCTGACTTCCTGAATCAGCAGGTTCTCGCCCATTCGCCGCGCCACTTCTGCTTCCAGAAAGGCATTCTGATCCTGAAGCCGGTCACGGGCCTGCTTCAATTCCAGTTGAGTGCGCACCCGCGCTAACAGAATGGCAGGCTGAACCGGCTTGCTAAGGTAATCCACCGCGCCGAGCTCGAGACCGAGCTGCTCATCCTCGATTGTATCCCTCGCGGTGAGAAAGATGACCGGGATATTGCAGGTGCGGACATCCCAGCGCAGGCGGGCCAAAATCGCATAGCCGTCCATCTCCGGCATCATCACATCGAGCAGGATCAGATCAGGGGCTAGGTCAGAGACGGCGATTTGCAAGGCGCGCTGCCCGGAAACAGCCGCCCGCACCTGATAAGCGGGTTGCAGCAACTCACCCAGCGCCGCAAGATTTTCCGGCTGGTCATCAACAATCAGAATTGTCTGGCGAGTGACTGACGTAGCAGGGCCGGTCATAAATTTCCTCTACCCACGAAGAGCCATCGTCATAGCCCTTCGGCTTTCCCCTTGTTTCCCAACCGATTGATTTGCATCGTCAGACCAGACGCAAGGGAAGCCTGAACCGAAGCGTTATATACTTTCATTTGGTATCCATTACAGTTTACACGACAACAATCCGGGTTGTGCCGCTCCGTCCAGCGCCAAATTGACCCTCCAGTGCTAGTCAATTCCAATTGAGGTATGAGTCTGGACGAGGCGAGAGGTGATCGATCAAGCGGCGACTTTGGATCGGTTGTGGATAGACAGAAAGAGTTGTTGCTTGGCTTGCTGAAGCTGCTTGGCAGACTG
>JAJHPN010000100.1 GCA_020890855.1 Candidatus Contendibacter sp.
GGGCTGGTAGAGGCGGCCTCGGAATTCCTGCCGGTTTCCAGCACCGGTCATTTGATTATTGTCGGGGATTTTCTCGATTTCACTGGAAAGCGGGCGGAAACTTTTGAGATTTTCATCCAGTTGGGCGCGATTTTGTCAGTGGTGTGGGTTTATCGGGAACGACTGCTCGATATTGCCATAAATATTGACTGGGATCGCCAGATGCAGCGCCTGGCCCTGAACCTGGCGATTGCCTTCATGCCGGCGGCGATAACGGGCCTGCTGTTGCATCATTACATCACCCATTATCTGTTTAACCCGGTCAGCGTGGCCGGGGCGCTGGTGGCTGGCGGGATCGCTATTCTGCTGATCGAACGCTACGCCCGGACCGGGCGGGTGCAGACCGTCGAAGACATGACCTGGCGGGATGCGCTGCTGGTGGGCATTGCCCAGAGCGTAGCGCTGTTTCCGGGCGTGTCGCGATCCGGCGCAACCATTATGGGTGGGATGTGGTGCGGCGTGTCGCGGTTCGCTGCGACCGAGTTCTCCTTTTTTCTGGCGATTCCCACCATGTTCGCCGCCACCGGCTACAGCCTGTACAAAGAGTGGGGCAGCCTGACGCTGGCGGATGCGCCGCTATTCGCCGTCGGTTTCATCGCCGCCTTCCTGGGCGGACTGGCGGTGGTGCGCTTCTTGTTGGTCTATGTCGGCCAGCACAGCTTCGCGCCGTTTGCCTGGTACCGGATCGGATTTGGCGGGCTGCTGCTGGCCTATTTTCACTACCATCCATGGGTGAGCAAGGTCGGATGAACCGTATTCACAATGATCCCGCCGGCCCGTCGCCTTCGACCTCCAGCGAACCGCTGATCGAGGTATTTTCCAGCGCCTGGATGTGCGAGTACGCCCGGCTGTGGAATGCCGAGCAAGCCATGGTGCGGGAATTGACCCGGCAGCGGTTTAACGCGACTGTCGGCTATGGGTTTCCGGATCACCCGGACCCGCAGGGCTTGCTGGTCGTGGTGCGGGGCAGCGCTGAGTGGGCGGGGCCTTACGATGGACGGGAATTGGACTGGGACTTGCGGGCGGCGGCGGAGGATTGGACGCGGTGGTTGCGTCAGGGTTTTGAACTGTCGCGGCTGCTGCTGGCGGTCAGCACCCATCGCCTGCAAATCCGCAAAGGCGATCACCGGCGCATTCTTCGCAAACCGCCGTTGGTGGGCGCGTTGCTGCGCGCCTTTGCGCTGATGCCGGAGGTGCGGTTATGAACCCTGCGCTGGTTTTCAGGAGGGCAAGAACATGAAAGCGATCATCTGCCATGAACTGACCGGCCCGGCCGCGTTGCGGCTGGAAGAGATTGCAGAACCGCGTCCTGGTCCGGGGCAGGCGCGGGTGCGGGTGCGGGCTTGCGGCGTCAACTTCGCCGATAGCCTGATTACTCGCGGCCAGTATCAGTTGCAGCCCCAACCGCCGTTTAGCCCCGGTTTTGAAGTAGCGGGCGAAGTGCTGGAACGGGGCGAAGGCGTAACCAGCGTCGCGGTGGGGGATCGTGTCATCGGCATGGCGGGTTGCGGGGGCTATGCCGAACAAATGGTGGTCGATGCTCGCCGCATCGTCCCCATGCCAGCCGTGATGTCTTGGGAACACGGCGCGGCCTTTCCGGTCGCGTTTGGCTCCTCGCATATCGCGCTATGGCATCGAGCGCGACTGCAAGCAGGCGAAACTCTGGTGGTGCATGGCGCCTCCGGCGGGGTTGGTCTGACCGCAGTTGTGATCGGCAAGCAGTTGGGGGCCACGGTGATCGCTACCGCCAGCAGCCCGGAAAAGCTGGAAGTTGCCCGGCGCCACGGGGCCGATTTCCTGATCGACACCAGCCGCGAAGATGTCCGGGCGCGGATCAGGGAACTGACCGACGGGCGCGGCGCAAATGTCATTTATGATCCGGTCGGCGGCGATCTGTTTGCGGCCTCGTTGCGCAGCATTGCATTTGAAGGGCGAATTCTGGTGATCGGTTTTGCTGGCGGCGTGGCGCCGCAAATTCCCGCCAATCATTTGCTGGTCAAGAATGTCGATGTGATTGGCGTCAACTGGCCCGCCTATGCCGAACTCAATCCTGACTTGATGAGCGCCAGTTTGCGCATGCTGATCGATGGGTATCTGGCGGGGACGATCCGCCCCCATGTGTCGGCGACCTATCCGCTGGAGCAGGCGGTTGAGGCGCTGAATCAGGTCATCACCCGCAAATCCACCGGCAAAGTGGTCATTACCGTTGAGTAACTACTGATGGCGCACGAATTGACGATCCATCATCAGGGACGGCTGACGCGGGCGACGGCGACGGGCGGGCGCGCTCAACTCAAGCGGCTGCGCCATGCGCTGTTGCTAAAGGATTTTTTGATCGTCACCGAGCAGGACGATGCGCTGGAACTGCGTCGGCGGGCGCGCCTGACGCAGGATGACTGGCCGATGCGGATCAGCGTTCGCCGCGCTGGCGACCAGATCGAGCTTCGCTATTGGCTTTATATTCCCTGGGGCTGGATTGGCAGTTTCGTGGGGTTGGCGTTTCTGGCGTTGCCGTTTGCCGGCATCCGTAACGAAGTGTTGATGTTCGGGCTGGCGTTGGCGGCGGCCGCGCTGGCGATTGCCAAGCAAAAATTCGATTGCCGGCCCAATGCCCGATTCTGGCAGCAACGCCCACGCCAGCGCTGGGGTGAAACCATGGAGCGATTACTGCGGGAGGCGTGCGCGTAGCCGCTATTGTGAAGGCCGGTTTTCATCCTGTCCCTGACCGGGCAGATCATCCCGATACGAGTGAGTAAATCTGATGAGAGTAAGTGAACAATGGCTGCGGGAATGGGTTGATCCCGCTGTCAGCAGTGCTGAATTGGCGGCGCAACTGACCATGGCCGGGCTGGAAGTGGACAGTGTCGAACCCGCTGCGCCGCCTTTTGAGAAGGTCGTGACCGGACGGGTGATGGGCCTGATGCCGCATCCCGATGCTGACCGGCTGCGGGTGGCGACTGTGGACATCGGCGGCGCAGAGCCGCTGCACATCGTCTGCGGTGCGCCGAATGTCGCGGTCGGGATGTGCGTCCCGACCGCCTTGATCGGCGCAGTGTTGCCGGGCGGCTTCAGCATCAAAAAATCCAGACTGCGCGGCGTTGAATCGCAAGGGATGCTGTGTTCGGCCAAGGAACTGGGACTGGCGGAAACTTCTGACGGGTTGCTGCCCTTGCCGCCGGACAGTCTGCCGGGGCAACCCGTGCGCGAGTTGCTGAAACTGGACGATGCGCTGTTTGAGATTGAACTGACGCCGAATCGCGGCGATTGCCTGGGCATGGAAGGCGTGGCCCGCGAAGTGGCGGCGCTGAACCGTTGCGCATTTCGCCCGTTGCCGGTCGCGGTGGTGGAACCGGCGCTCGATACGACCTTTCCGGTTGCTCTGCGCGATCCGGCGGATTGCCCGCGCTATGTGGGCCGGGTGATTCGTGGGGTCAATCCCGCTGCCGAGACCCCGCTGTGGATGAAGGAACGCCTGCGCCGGGCCGGGGTGCGCAGTCTGGGGCCGCTGGTTGATGTGACCAATTACGTTATGCTGGAACTCGGCCAGCCGATGCACGCTTTCGATCTGGGCCGGTTGCAGGGCGGGATTGAGGTGCGCCGCGCCCGACCTGATGACCGGCTGGAACTGCTCAACGGCGTGATCGTGACGCCGGATGCGGAAACCCTGCTGATCGCGGATCAGCAGGGTCCGCTGGCGCTGGCCGGAATCATGGGCGGCGAAATCAGCTCCTGCACCGCCGCGACTCGTGACGTATTTCTGGAAAGCGCCTTTTTCACCCCGGCCAGCATCGCCGGTCGCGCCCGCCGCTACGGTTTGCAAACCGATTCTTCCTATCGTTACGAGCGCGGCGTCGATCCACAACTGCAACGCCGCGCCGCGGAACGGGCCACCCGCTTGCTGATTGACATGGCCGGCGGACAACCGGGGCCGATCCTTGAAGCGGTTTCGCCGGAGCATCTGCCGGCGACGCCGGCGATCCGGTTGCGGCCAGCCCGGCTGCGCGCCTTGCTGGGGCTGGAGATTCCCGCCGCGGAGGTGGAGGACATCCTGCAACGCTTGGGCATGACGGTGACGACCGAGCCGGATCATTGGCGGGTGGTTGCGCCGAGTTGCCGCTTTGATATCGCCATTGAAGCGGATTTGATTGAAGAAATTGTCCGGATTCACGGTTACCACCGGCTGCCTGGCAACCGTCCGCTGACCCGGCTGGACATGCCGCCGCAACCGGAGGGACAGGTCGCGCTGGCGCGGTTCAAGGACGCTTTGATCCAGCGTGGCTTTCAGGAAGCCATCACCTACAGTTTCGTCGATCCAGTCTTTCAGAAGGCGCT
>JAJHPN010000253.1 GCA_020890855.1 Candidatus Contendibacter sp.
CAATCAGCAGAAGCGGCGGTGCGTAAGGCGGAGTTGAACCGATCTTACGCCACCGTCGTCGCGCCGGTAGCCGGAATTTCGCACCGCGCCGTCAAGTCCGAAGGGAATCTGATTTCTACCGGCGACGACAGTCTGTTGACGTCGATCCATCAGTCCAACCCGATGTGGGTGCGCTTCAGTCTCTCCGAAAGCGACATGGCCCGCCTGCCGGGGGGGCGGTTGACCCAGCAGACCGTGACCGGAGTCGAACTGAAGTTGCCGGACGGCTCGGTCTATCCCCTGACCGGCCAGCTCAATTTTCTCGCCAGCAGTATTGATCCCACCTTGGGCACCCAGCAGTTTCGCGCCGAATTCAGCAATCCGGACGGCGTGCTGCTGCCGGGTCAGTTTGTCCGCGCCCGCATCCTGGCCGGCGAACGGGAGGGGGTGTTTCTGGTTCCCCAGGCGGCGGTGGCGCAAACCGAACAGGGCTACCTGGTGTTCCTGGTCGATGCAGAGAACAAGGTCACGCCCCGCCCGGTGCAGGTGAGTGCGTGGCAAGGCAAGGACTGGGTGATTCTTGGGGGATTGAAAACCGGGGATCAAGTGATTGTGGATAACTTGATGAAGCTGCGACCCGGTGCGCCGGTCGCCCCACATCCACCGCAACCGGCGCCGGGCGCCGCTCCGGACGGCAAGATCGCGCCTCCCGCAACGCCATCGGCTCCCTCCGCCGAACGCAAGAGTTGAGCGGAGCGCGCCATGTCCCGATTTTTTATCCATCGACCAATTTTCGCTTCCGTCATCTCCATCATCATCGTCATCGCCGGGCTGATGGCGGCGCGGGTGCTGCCCATCGCCCAGTACCCGGACATTACCCCGCCAACGGTGATCGTGACCGCGACCTATCCGGGCGCTTCCGCCGAAACCCTGATCCGGACGGTGGCCGCGCCGATTGAAGAACAGCTTTCCGGCGTCGAGCGGCTGCTCTATTTCAGTTCCACCGCAGCGTCCAACGGCCAGATCGTGATTACCGTCACCTTCGAAGTGGGGACGAATATCGATATGGCCACGGTGAATGTGAACAACCGGGTGAAGATCGCCGAACCCCGGTTGCCGGATGTGGTGCGCCAGTACGGGGTGAGCGTCCAGAAACGCTCCAACGACATTTTGATGGTGACCACCCTCACCTCGCCGGACAGCAGCCGCAGCGCCCTGTATCTGTCCAACTACGCGCTGGCTAATGTGCTTGATGAACTCAAACGCTTGCCGGGCGTGGGGGACGCCCAGATTTTCGGGGCGCTGGACTATTCGATGCGGGTGTGGCTCAAGCCGGATCGCATGGCCCAGTTGAAAATCACTACGACGGATGTCGCCCAGGCGGTCGCCGCCCAGAACAAGCAGAACGCCGCCGGCAAGATCGGCCAGGAACCGGCGCCCGAAGGCCAGCAACTGGTCTACACTGTGACCGCCAAGGGTCGGCTGATCTCTCCTGAACAGTTTGGCGACATCATCATCCGCGCCGAAGGTTCCGGCGGGGTGCTGCGCCTGCGCGACATCGCCCGGGTTGAACTGGGGGCGCAAAGCTACGATGCGTCGACCCGGCTGCTGGGCAAGCCGGTGATCGGCATCGGCATTTTTCTCCAGTCCGGGGCCAATGCGCTGGAAGTGGCCCAGTCCATCCGCGCCCGGATGGATGAGTTGAAGCAAAAATTTCCTTCCGGCGTCGATTATGTGGTGCCGTTCGACACGACCAAGTTTGTGGACGCCTCGATCCGGGAAGTGCTCACCACTTTGGTCGAGGCGCTGCTGTTGGTCGTCGCGGTGGTCTACCTGTTTCTGCAAAGCTGGCGGGCAACCCTGATTCCGATGATCGCGGTGCCGGTGTCGTTGATTGGCGCGTTCGCCGGACTGTGGGTGTTCGGCTTTTCCATCAATACCCTGACCCTGTTTGCGATGGTGCTGGCGATCGGCATCGTGGTGGACGACGCCATTGTGGTGCTGGAAAATGTTGAGCGGCTGATGTCGGAACAGAAGTTGCCGCCGATGGAAGCGGCCATCGAAGCGATGCGGGAAGTGTCGGGCGCGGTGGTCGCCATTGTGCTGGTGCTGTGCGCGGTGTTCATCCCGGTGAGTTTTCTCGGCGGCATCGCCGGCAAGCTCTATCAGCAGTTCGCCGTGACTGTGGCGATTTCTGTGGTGCTGTCCGGGATTGTCGCGCTGACCCTGACCCCGGCCCTGTGTGCGCTGTTGCTCAAAACCCAGCACGAAGAGTTGCGGCTGTTCCGGCCCTTCAATCGCCTGTTTGACTGGTTCACCCGCTCCTACACCCGCACGGTGAATCTCACCCTGCACCATCGGATCATCGGCACGGTCGCCTTCACCCTGGTCATCGGCGGCTGCATCTTCCTGTTTCGCGCCGTGCCGGGCGGTTTTGTGCCCGCCGAAGATCAAGGCTATCTGATCAGCGCCCTGATGTTGCCGGACGGGGCCAGCCTGCAACGCACTCAAACCGCCGGTCAGCAATTCCAGCAGATGCTCGTTCAGGATCCGGCCGTTGACCGGGTGTTCGTGATTTCCGGCAATGATCTGGTGGGCGGCGGGCAGAAAAGCAACGCCGGCACGGTGTTTATTCCCCTCAAGGACTGGGACGAGCGGACGGTTGTGGCCGATGAACTGGCCAAGAAGTTCACGGGACTGGGGATGCGGCTGCCCGATGGCCTGGGGCTGGTGTTCAACCCGCCGGCGATTCGCGGACTTGGCGCGGCCGGCGGCTTTGAGGCTTATGTTCAGGCCCGGGGCGACAGCGATCCCCGGAAACTGGCGGGGGTGGTGCAGCCGTTCATGGACGCGCTGAAAAAGCGCCCGGAACTGACCGGGATCAATACGTTTTTCCGCCCGACCTCGCCGCAACTCTATGTTGAAGTCGATGAAGCCAAGGCTGTTTCCCTGGGCATCCCGGTTGCGGACGTGTACCAGACCCTCCAGGCGACGATGGGTGCGCTGTATGTCAATGATTTCAACTTCACCAATGGCCGCACCTACCGGGTGCAACTCCAGGCCGATGGGTCGTTCCGCTCCGACCCGGAGGATTTAGGCCAGGTCTATGTGCGCTCGGCCAAGGGCGCAATGATTCCGGTTTCGGCGCTGATCACGGTGCAATCAGTGATCGGCCCGGAACAGTTGGAGCGGTTTAACGGCTTTCTGGCGGCCAAGGTGCTGGGCAATTCCCTGCCCGGGATCAGCACCGGCCAGGCGATTCGGATTGTCGAGGAGGTCGCCAAAGAGGCGTTGCCGACGGGCTATGAGCTGGCCTGGACCGGCCAGGCTTTTCAGGAAAAGCGCACCGGCTCAACCTCAGCCATCGCCTTTGGCTTCGGCATCGTGATGGTGTTCCTGATTCTGGCCGCCCAGTACGAGAAATGGTCATTGCCGCTGGCGGTGATTCTGGCGGTGCCGTTCGCCCTGTGTGGCGCATTGGCGGCGGTGCTGAGCCGGGGGATGCCGAATGACATTTACTTCCAGATTGGCCTGGTGGTGCTGATCGGACTGGCGTCGAAGAACGCCATTCTGATTGTTGAGTTCGCCGCCCAGAAGCAGGCGGAAGGGATGACCGTCCTGGAGGCGGCGCTGGAAGGCGCCCGGTTGCGGTTACGCCCCATTGTGATGACTTCGCTGGCGTTCATTCTGGGTGTATTCCCGCTGGTGATTTCCACTGGCGCGGGATCTGCCGCCCGACGGTCAATGGGTACGGGGGTGTTCGGCGGGATGCTGGCGGCGACCTTTATCGCCACGATCTTCATCCCGATGTTCTTTAGCTGGCTGTCGGGACGCAAGGTCGCCCAACGGGTGGTTAAAGCGGCTGTAACCGATGCGTAGGCGGATCGATCAGACCGGTCTCGACTTGAGACAAAAACCGGCGAATCAGATCAAAACGCGGTTGGATCTGTAATGACTACAGGGACCTGCAGAAGGGGAAGGCCATTCAGGAGGATTTGAATACAGCACCCCCGCTCAACTCCGATCAGGATTGCAAAGAGAGGTACTGCCAGATCACGCTGGCGGCGGCGAGGGCCGTGATTTCAGCAACGTCGTAGGCTGGGGCGACCTCGACCGCGTCCATGCCCCTGAAGTCGAGTCCGCTGAGCCGCTTCAGGATCGCCATTACCTGCCAGGTGAACAGACCTCCGACCTCGGGGGTGCCGGTTCCCGGCGCCTGTCCCGGATCAATGGCGTCGATATCAAAAGAAAGGTAGACCGGTCCCGCCCCTGCCGTAGCGAATACGAGATCAGCGACCGCTTGCGGGCTGGACATGTGAACCTCCTCGGCGCTGACGATGCGCACGCCTTGCGCCAGCGTCCAATCGTAAACCGTGCGTGCGACCGG
>JAJHPN010000318.1 GCA_020890855.1 Candidatus Contendibacter sp.
GCGATTAAGCAACAAGATAGTCGGAATACCCAAACCACAATACAATACTGAGTTTAGTGGCCTGTCCAAAGCCGACTGAATCTCATCGAACTGAACCGTCAATGGAGCCGTGACGCTGTGAAACTCCGAATGCTACTGAGTATTGTCCTGCTGGCGGGCGTGGTCTGCGCCAGCCCGATGGCGAGTCTGAGCGCGCCCAATGCCCCTGAAGCCACCTCAACGGCGACGCCGCCACCCAAGCGCTTCAATTTCGCCGACGTTCGCCGCCGCGCCGAAGTGCTGGCGACTCAAACCTACCAGACACCAAGTGGCAACCTGCCGGCTTTCCTAAAAAATCTGGATTACGACCAGTACCGCGACATCCGCTTCCGGGCGGACAAAAGCCTGTGGCGGGATGCCGGACTGCCGTTTGAAATCCAGTTTGCCCCGATGGGATTTCTATTCAATCGTCAGGTGACGATCAATGTCATTGAGGACGGTGGCGGCAAACTGGTTGAATACACCAACGATCTGTTCGATTACGGCGCTAACAAAGTGCCTGACAACCTGCCCAAGGATTTGGGCTTTGCCGGATTCAAGGTGCTGTATCCGCTACACACCGACAGCAAGTATGACGAGGTCGCCGTCTTTCTGGGCGCCAGCTACTTCCGCGCTATTGGTCAGAATCAAAGCTATGGCCTGTCAGCGCGAGGGTTGGGTATCGACACCGGCTTGCCCAAACCCGAAGAATTTCCCTGGTTTCGTGAATTCTGGCTGGAAAAGCCGGACAAGGACGCCACTGAACTGACCGTCTACGCTCTGCTGGACAGTCCGAGTGTCGCCGGAGCCTACCGCTTCGTGATCAAACCCGGTGTTGCGACCCAGATGGAAGTCAAGGCCAGCCTGTTTTTCCGCGACAAGGTGCAGAAAATCGGGCTGGCTCCGCTGACCAGCATGTTCTATCACGGCGCGTTGAATGAGCGGTTCTTTGACGACTTTCGCCCGCAGGTGCATGACTCTGATGGTCTGCTGATGGCGACCGGCAACGGCGAGTGGATCTGGCGGCCATTGAATAATCCGGCCCGACTGCGGCTCAGCGCCTTCCAGGACAACAACCCGCGCGGTTTCGGGTTGTTGCAACGCAGCCGCGCCTTCGATGATTACCAGGATCTGGAAGCGCATTACCACCGCCGCCCTGGCGTCTGGATCGAACCGCAGGGCGACTGGGGCAAGGGATCGGTGCAATTGATCGAAATTCCCAGTGATGCCGAACGCTATGACAACATCGCCGCGTTCTGGACTCCGGAAAAGCCGGTGGAACCGGGCCAGCCGCTGGACTACAGCTATCGACTATCTTTCTTTCTTGATCTGCCGAATCTGTCGCCGGGCGGACGGACTTTGGCCACGCGGATCGGCGCGGGCGGCGCGGGCGATCTGAATCCCGAACGGCGGCGTTTCGTGATCGATTTTGGCGGTGAGGCGCTGGCCAAACTGGCGGAGGATGCGCCGCTACAAGCCGTGGTCAGCGCTTCCAGCGGCCAGGTGGCAAACGTCGTAGCACACAAGAACCCGTACACCAATGGTTGGCGGGTTTCTTTCGAGCTGTTGCCGGAAGGCGACAATCCGGCCGATCTACGCTGCTTCCTCAAACTTGGCGATCATGTTCTGACCGAAACCTGGAGTTATCAGTGGACCGCAGCAAAGTAAGCGCAGCGACGCCCTACCTGCCCCACCTGGCGACTGCGCCGTCCATCGAACAATTGCATCACCGGCTCCAGTCCTACTGGCGGGCATTGGGCGTGAGCGACCCGGATCAGGCGGCGGCATTGAGTGAACAGGCCTTGCGGCGAGCGGCGGAACTGCCGGAAACGCCAGACCTCGATCCAGCGGCCCGCACCATCCTGGCCGCCGGCGAACTGCTGGATGACTGGTTGGCCCAGGCGCTTAAACTGTCCCGGCCCTCGCGGGAGCTGACGGCAGCGCGGGCCGCCTTGTTGAGCGGGGTGGCCCCGGACTGGCCGGCAGCTCTGTTTGCTGCTCCGGGCATGGCGGAAACTGCGCTGGAAACCTTGCGTTCTGCGGTTGCCGAGCCGACCCCGGCGGCCAGTCCCGGCGTCATGCCAGCGCAGCGGATTGAACTGTTTTCCTTGTTCTAAGCCATCCACGGCAAAGGATTTGGTCCACAGAAAGCACGACAAGGTACGAAAAAGAAAAATTAAAGAAGGAAAAGCTGAAGAAACAGCGACTCCGTTTATTTTCTGGTCTTTTGAGTTGAAAGGATTTTCCTTTTTCTATATTTGCCGTGTCTTCCGCGGACCTTGTCGTGTTCTTCCGTAGATCTCATCGCCCCTTTTCTGGATACATCATCATGGCGCAACCTTCTCAATCTCCGATCAGGGGGTACACCCTGCGGCGGGCAGCGTTCTTTCTGCTGGTCACGCTGACCACGCTGATCGCGCTGGGCTTGATGGCCAGCGCCTTTCACAGCAATGGTTTCAGTCCAATGGAACTACTGCTGCTGCTGCTGTATGCAATCCTGTTTTCCTGGATTTGCGTATCGTTCTGGACGGCGTTTATGGGCTTTATCGCGATCCTGTTCGGGCGTGACCGCTGGGCCATTTCTCGCCGACCGGGGACGCCGCCCGATCCCGCTGCACCACCGCCGCGCACCGCGATCCTGATGCCCATCTATAACGAGGACTCCGAACGAGTGTTCGCTGGACTGCGGGCCATTCACCAGTCGCTGGCCGACACCGGTCAACTGGATGGCTTTGATTTCTTCATCCTCAGCGATACCCGTGATCCGGAAGTCTGGGTCGAAGAAGAACTGCGCTGGCAGGACATGGTGCGGGCGCTGGACGGCAAGGGCCGCATTTTCTATCGCAATCGCCCGGAGAACATCAGCCGCAAGAGCGGCAATCTGGAAGACTTCTGCACCCGCTGGGGCGGCCATTACCGCTACATGATCGTGCTGGACGCCGATAGCATCATGAAGGGTGAGACCTTGGTCGAGATGGTGCGGTTGATGGAGCGCCATCCCCGCGTCGCGTTGATCCAAACCCCGCCCATCCCGGTCAACCGCGAATCGCTGTTCGCCCGGATTTTGCAATTCGCCAGCAGCATCTACGGGCGGATGTTCACCGCCGGGCTGAATTACTGGCAATTGGGCGAGAGTAATTATTGGGGCCATAACGCCATCATCCGCATCCAGCCGTTTCTCGATCATTGCGGCCTGCCAAAACTGCCGGGGCGCGAACCGTTCGGCGGCGACATCCTCAGCCATGATTTCGTGGAAGCGGCCTTGCTGCGGCGGGCTGGTTGGGAAGTGTGGCTGGCTTATGACCTGGAAGGCAGTTACGAGGAAATCCCGCCCACCCTGATCGATTACGCCAAACGGGATCGACGCTGGTGCCAGGGTAATCTGCAACACTTGCGGCTGGCTTTTTCCCATGGCTTCAACGCCCTGAGCCGGCTCCATTTTCTGATGGGGGTGATGTCCTACGCCGCTTCGCCCTTGTGGCTGCTATTTCTAATTGCGACCGGGGTCGAAGCCTTCATCCAGGCCCAGCAGCGCCCGGTTTATTTCTTCGGCGATAACTGGATTCCGGTCTGGCCGGTCTCGTTCGCCGTCGAAATGACTACCGTGCTGCTGGTGACGTTGACCATGCTGTTCCTGCCCAAACTGCTGGCCTTGCTGTTGCTGCTCAAGGATCGCCGCCTGGCGCGGGCCTATGGCGGGATGCTCGGAGCCAGCCTGAGCGTGGCGTTGGAAACCGCGTTTTCGGTCCTGACCGCGCCGGTGCTGATGCTGTTTCAGACCAAATTCGTTTTGGCGATCCTGATGCGCCGGGCAGTCGGCTGGCCGCCGCAGCAACGCGGCGATCACATGACCAGCTTCCGCGAGGCGGCGCTGACCCACGGGGTGCAAACCCTGATCGGGGTGATTGTCGGCATCCTGAGCTACTGCTATGTGCCGGCCTTCTTCTGGTGGTTTACCCCGGTGCTGCTCGGGCTGGCCCTGGCGATCCCGGTGTCGATGCTGTCCAGCAGCATCGCCTTGGGCCAGCAGGCGCGGAGTCTCGGCCTGTTCCTGACTCCGGAGGAGAGTGAGCCGCCAGCGGTGCTGCGTTATCTGGACGAGCAGTTGCGGGAGGGCGAACCGACTTTGCCCGTTCTGCGGGAAGGAGCAGTCAACCGTTTTGTGCAGGCGCTGGCGGATCCTTATGTCAATACGCTGCACCGGTCACTGCTACCGGAACGTGAACCGCCGGGCAAGCGCCGCCGGCATTATCTGGAGGGGCTGGTTCACCAACTGGAGGAGGAAGGGCCAGACAGCCTGAGTCCGGCGCAAAAACGCGATCTCATCGCTGATCCGGACACC
>JAJHPN010000161.1 GCA_020890855.1 Candidatus Contendibacter sp.
CGCCTTGGGCCATTGCGCTGGCCTGGATCACCAGTTGCGCCGCCTCCGGGATGGTCATGAAATAGCGTTCGACCTCCGGGTGGGTCACCGTCACCGGCCCACCCTTGCGGATTTGCTCCCTGAACAATGGCACCACCGACCCGGATGAGTCCAGCACGTTGCCAAAACGCACCATGCACAGCCGAGTCGGGCCGCCGGCTCCGGCCAATCCTTGCAGAATCAGCTCCGCCAGCCGCTTGGTCGCGCCCATGACATTGGTCGGCCGCACCGCCTTGTCGCTGGAGATCAGGACGAAAGTTTCGACGCCCGCCGCGAGCGCGGCTTCAGCGGCGCAACGGGTGCCAAACACGTTGTTGCGGACGCCTTCAATCGGATTGTGTTCAACCATCGGCACATGTTTGTAGGCGGCGGCGTGATAGACGGTCTGCACCGCAAGGCGCTCCATGATCATCTGCAAGCGCCGTCGGTGGACCACCGACCCGAGCAGCGGGATCAATTCGACCGGCGCCGACTCGCCCATATTAGCCAGCATCGCGCTCAATTCCTGCTCAATGGCATACAGCGCGTACTCGGAGCGATCCAGCAGCACCAGGCGGCGCGGGCGCAGCGCCAGAATCTGCCGGCACAGTTCAGCGCCGATGGAGCCGCCCGCGCCAGTCACCATCACCGTCTTGCCGCTGACCCGCGCCCGCAATAACGCCGGGTTGGGCTGGACCGAATCCCGACCGAGAATGTCTTCGACGCCCACCTCACGAAATTCGTCGATGCGCCGGGCGCCGCTGGTTAATTCGGCCAAGGTCGGCAGCGCCATCACTCGCACCGGCAATCCTGCCAGCGTCTCCAGAATGTCCCGGCGCCGACGGTGGGACACCGAAGGCAAGGCCAGCAGCATCAGTCGGACTTCATAGCGCGTCACCAGCCGCGACAGCTTGAACGGGGCCCGGACTTTCAATCCCAGCACCACGCTGCCCCACAATTGCGGGTTATCGTCCACGAAGGCGACCGGCTCGAATTCGGCGCTGTAGCGCAGGGCGTGAACCAGTTGCGCGCCCGCCTCGCCCGCGCCGTAAATGATCACGGGCGCCCGAATCGCCGCGCGGCGAAAGCGCCGCCGCAAGATCCGGCGCAGCAGCAACCGCCCGCCGCCGACCAGCGCAACCAGCACCAGCCAGCCGATCAGCCAGGATGAACGGGGCACCAGCCCTTCGCGTAGAAACACCCACATCGCCATCAGCAGCAGGATGCCGACGCTGACGCCCAGCACGATGGTGTACAGCAGGCTTTCGTCGGCATAGCGCAGGATCGGCCGGTATAAGCCGATGAGAGCGAACGTGGAGATGAAGAGGATTACGGCCAGCGGAAACAGCCAGATCACTTCTTGCAGCATGTCGGGCCACCACTCGCCCAGGCGAATGGCGAACGAGGCCCACACCGCGATCAGCACCGCGAGCGTATCGCCGATCACCAGCAACAGCCGGCGGGCGGACGGAGGAAGGTTGAGCAGGCGTTCGAGGTTCACGGCGCGGATACTGTCACAGGCCGCCGCTCCAGCCAACCAACCGCCATTGCCAACAGGCCATAGATCGCGATCCAGCCGCCCGCCAGCGCCATCTGGCCAGTGGGCGGCAGCCGGATCGCCAGCAACGCCGATCCGGCGCAGGCCAGCATCAGGGCGTATTCAGCCAGCACGGTGCGACGGTGGCCCCAGCCCAGCAGAACCAGCCGCTGGTAATAATGGCTGCGGTGCGCTTCCCAGACCTTTTCGCCGCGCCACAACCGCCGCAGCAAGGTCACGGTGGCGTCGATGATGAAGGGCGAAAAGATCAGCAGCGCCGTCCAGAACGGGAACAGTCTGGCCTGGCTGCCCCACAGGCTACAGGCCGCCGCCAGAAAACCCAGCGTGGTCGAACCGGCGTCGCCGAGGAAGATTTTGGCCGGTGGAAAGTTATGAACCAGAAAGCCGGCGCTGGCCGCCGCCACCATCAAACAGCTTGTGGCGAACCCAAGGTCGGATCGACCCAGCCAGGCCAGCGTCGCAAAGCCGATCACCGCCATGCCGCCGGCGAAGCCGTCCATCCCGTCCATGAAGTTGTAGAGATTGATCATCCAGACGGTGAACAGGATCGTCAGCGGGATGGCGAGACCGGCAGAGAGCGGCAACGCCAGACCAGGCAGGTCAATGCGGGTGGGAACAAAGCCAGCCGCCATCAAGCTGACAGCCCCGGACAAATGAACTAAGATTCGCCACCTGGCGGGGACGCCGCTGCGGTCATCGAGCAGCGCAACCAGCGTCAGGGGGGCCAGGCCAGCCAGAATGAACCCCAGTGTCTGGATCGCAGCGCCGGCAGTGGCGAGCATCATCAATAACAGACCGACGCTGATTCCCGCCAGCACGGCCAGTCCACCGGTTCTTGGCACCGGCTGTTGGTGCAGGGAACGGGCGTTGGGGTGATCCAGGAGGCGCAAGGATGCGGCCACGCTCGCCAGGCGCAGACTCAAATACGCAGTGATCGCGAATGCTGATAAAGCGATCATCATGACCATCTGTAGTCGGGTATCCACCTGAATAATGATCGAGTACGACTCCGCTAATAGACCACCCGCCGTGATCGATGAGTTTATTCAACTCATTCATTATCGCGATCTGATCTTTCTTATGGTCGGAAATATCCTGAAAAATCGCTACAAGCGTTCAGTGCTGGGTATTTTCTGGATGCTGCTCAATCCGTTGCTACAGACGGTTGTTCTTACCATCGCTTTTGGGACGATGTTTAAATCATCATTGCCCAATTATGCGGTTTACCTGTTAAGTGGCTTGCTGGCATGGAATTTTATCACGCAAACTACCCAATACGCCATGGGCGCCATGGCGTATGGCGGTGGCTTGCTCAAGAGAATTTATATTCCCCGCGCTACCTATATTGTCGCAGCGGTTGGTAATGGACTCATTAATTTGCTGGTTTCGATTGGTTCGCTGGTTATTATCATTCTTTTTCTTGCCCATCCAATCACAGTGGCCTGGTTATTTCTACCGGTTAGTATTCTGATCCTGACCATTTTTTCACTAGGCCTTGCCTTGCTCTTATCGACGGCATCGGTATTTTTCACCGATACCGTCGATATCTATCAGGTGTTAGTTCAAGCTTTGTTTTTCCTGACTCCTATCATGTATCCAGCTTCAATTCTTCCCGCCGAATTGAGCCAGGTCCTTGCATTGAATCCTTTTGTCATTTTAATCGAAATTTTTCGAATACCAATCTATACCAATCATTTCCCTGATTTCAATCTTGTCATTAGCGCGATATCGCTTGCGTTGATCACCTTGGTCGCAGGGTGGATTCTTTTTACCAGCAAGGCTGATCAGCTTGCTTATCGTCTATAATAATGAATAATATTGCAATACAACTCGATAACGTCACGGTGCGTTTTCGCATTCCTCACGAAAAAATTCCCACTTTGCAGGAATATGCGATTCGCTGGCTAAAAAGACGCAGCGTCAGTTTCACCGACTTCAATGCGTTAGATAACATCAGTTTTTCAATAAAGCAAGGTGAAACAGTGGGCATCATAGGTGCTAACGGCGCCGGCAAAAGCACCTTGCTAAAAGTGATTTCACGAGTCATTCGTCCTACTCAAGGGCGTGTTTTCTTGAGAGGACGCATCGCGCCATTATTGGAATTGGGCGCAGGATTCGATTATGAAATGACGGGTCGGGAGAATATTTTTTTGAATGGGGCAGTACTGGGTTTTAGTCGCAAAGAGATGGCAGCCCGCTTGGATGGGATTGTAGAGTTTTCTGGGATCGGCAATTTTATAGATGCCCCTATTCGCACCTATTCCAGTGGCATGGTGGCAAGACTAGGATTCGCAGTGGCGACTGATATTCAGCCTGAAGTCCTCATTATCGATGAAATATTATCGGTAGGGGATGCTGATTTTCAGAAAAAATCGGCAGCGAGAATCTTGGAATACTACAACAATGGTTCAACAATTCTTGTCGTTTCACATAATCCAAATTCAATTAAGCAACTCTGCACCTATGCTATATGGTTAGAACATGGTATCATAAAAATGATGGGTTCTGTGGATGATGTCATCAATAATTATTCATTGTCGCTTGTATAGAGTATACTAGGTTCTGTTGACTTTTTGATGTGTCTTATTGAATACATAAAGAGTCATTCATCAAAACGGTGAGTTAATCGTCATGTCGAACGCCAAGCGGTCCGATGAGCAGTGGGATAAGATTTTAAATTTCCTTCGACAACAAGGGGGTATTTATAT
>JAJHPN010000111.1 GCA_020890855.1 Candidatus Contendibacter sp.
GCCAGATTGGTACAGGTATAGTTAATCGGAGTACTGATGATGTACTCCACATAACGTTGCTTAGTAATTTTCATTCGTTTATTATATCAGAAAATCGAGTTTATAAAACCCTAAGCGAAAGTCCTGAATATAAAGCTCGCGCCCTGCGGCCAGCCGATCCGATAAATCCGCGCAAACGCCGCGCGGGCGCGCCAGGAAGATGCGGTAGTCCTGAAAGTATCGACTATAGGTGTCGGAGTTGCCCCAGCTAAAGAATGCCCTTGGGCGGGGACGAGCGCTCGAATCCCAGCGACAGTGCAGCCGGTTGCCGTAACTGAAAACGCCTTGTTGCTGCGCCTTGAGTCCGTTGCGTTCCGAGGTGTCACCTTGGGCAGATTCCACCGCATCGGCCAAACACAACATAACGGCCGTCGCTAAAGACTGATCGCGGATGGATAGATGGGCAAGGGGTCTAAGTTTCTGTACACGTTTTCCTTGCTTATCGGCGACACCCCAAGCCTCGAACCTCTCAGCACCATTTTCATTGGGAAAATCCCATCGAGCATTCTTCGGTGCTGGAACCAACATCATCGGCTTGGGCCTAAACGCGCCGCTCGCTATTTCCTCCGCCCACTCGGCAAGTTGTCGTTCGAGATCGATCACCGAACAATCCAGTTCCAGTACATCTGCGTACCAATTGTGCTTGCGGATATAGGTATGCGCTTTTTTCCACGCCTGCGCCAACACCACCACGTCGGCCAGAAATTCGCCTCGCGGAGAAAGCTGTTGATATTTGGTTTGGATGATGCTCATGCTAAATCACCTCGTTCCAGCGCATTTCACGCCACCGCCAGTTGTTGGGTGTGATTCCTTTCCTTCGTTGTTCTCGAACATGAAATTGTCGGACGGGTAATCTTTGACCGTGATAGACGCGGGGTCGAGGATGTAACAGAGGTTTTCGCGGCTGAGACCATAGAGACAGGCACAGCAGGCATCCAACTTGGATGCGGAGCGCGGCGGTCGAAGGCGAAAGGGGAACCGTCATAACCGAAACCGCGCCCAATATCTCATGTCGTAAGCAGTGTAGGTCAGTTCCAACACGCGCAGGAAGAGACATCGATCCTGCCACTCTTCGATATCCTTGCGGCAGCGCTGGACGAAATGACGCGCGAACTGCCGTCGCATCTTGATATTGAGAATCTGCACCCGGTAGACGATCTGGCGCGGGGTCATGCCGAGCAGTCGGGCGGCTTTGGCCTGCACCCAACCGGCCTGTTCCAGCGCCGCGATTTCCAGTTCTCGCACATTACCCGGCCGTGGGCCTGTTCAAAGCGGCCCTTGCGCTGATTCACCGCACCGGTGAATGCGCCTTTTTCATGGCCGAACAGTTCCGATTCCAGCAAGTTGTCCGGCAACGCCGCGCAATTCAGCTTGAGCAGCGGCCCACCGGAACGCGGCGCGTTGCTTTATTTCAGAAAGTTCTCTATCAGCTCCAGACCGTCGCATGATCCTCTGGCGGTTGACCGGAACCTGACGCAGGAGCGGGTTAACCAGTCAGTCGCGGATATGACGGAAAAGACAGGCAAGTGAAGATCCTTCAAGCACAGCCGGTCGTTAGTGGCAAAATAGCCGCCCCCGTCCAATGAATCCTCGCCATGACCATTCGTAACCTCGACTCCCTGTTCAAACCCGACAAAATTGCCCTGATTTGCGGTGGTGGCGACCATGACGAGAGGATCGCCCATAACCTGATGACCGGCGGCTTCAAGGGGCCGATCATGCCGGTTGATCCTGAACGGTGGGCGCTGGAAGGGGCGCTGGCCTATCGCAATATCGCCGACCTGCCGCTAGCGCCGGCGCTGGCGATCATCACCCGGCCACTGCCGGAAGCGCCGGCCCTGATCCGGCAACTTGGCGAACGCGGGACGCGGGCGGCGGTGCTGGTCAACGATGGGCGAAACCTCCCGTCCGGCCAGCGCGAAACTTTGTTTCAAGCGATCCTCGACGCCGCCCAGCCCTATTTGCTCAGAGTGCTTGGCCCCGGCTCCCAGGGGATCACCGTCCCCCTATCCAATCTCAACATTAGTCTGAGCCGCCAGGCGCTGCTGCCCGGTCAGGTCGCCCTCATCACCGAATCGGGCACCATCGGCCAGACCGCCCTCGACATCGGCAATCATTACGGCTTCGGCTTCAGCCACCTGATTCACCTCGGCGAAAGCCTCGACATCGATCTGGCCGACATTCTCGATTACCTGGCCGGCGACTACCGGGTCGAGGCGATTCTGCTGTATCTTGAACAGATCGGCGACGCGCGCAAGTTCATGTCGGCTGCGCGGCGGGCGGCCCGCACCAAGCCAGTGATCGTGCTCAAACCGCGCCGCTTTCCCGAAGAGCCGAATGATGCGGTCTATGCCGCTGCGTTTCGTCGCGCCGGGCTGCTGCGAGTTGATGACAGCGACGAGCTATTGCAAATGGTCAAGGTGCTGAAAGCCGCCAAACGGGTCAACAACGACCGGCTGGCCCTGCTCAGCAACAGTTCCAGCATGAGCCTGCTGGCCACCGACACCCTGTACCAGTTCGGCGGGCGCCTGGCGCAACTGTCCGAAGCAACGCAACAGGGTTTGGAGGCGCTGACTGGCTCGGACGCGCTGCCCAATCCGGTTGATCTCGGCGATGAAGCAGGGATCGGCGCTTACAGCCGGGCGCTGGATTTACTGATCGCCGATCCGGGCGTAGACGGCGTTCTGGTGATCAAGACGCCCAGCGCTTTCAGCAGCGCCACTGAGGTCGCCGACGCGATGATTGAACGTCTCGCTAAAAGCCGCTGCTGCCTGATCGCCAGTTTTCCCGGTCCGGACACGGGGGCGGAGGCCCGGCGGCGATTGCTTGAACGGCAAGCGCCGACTTATGAAACCGCCAGCGGCGCGGTGCAGGCGTTCATGCGGATCGTCCAGTACAAGCGCAACCAGACCCTGTTGATGGAAATTCCGCCATCGCTGCCCGAGCAGTTCACCGCTGACCTGGCAGCGGCGCGCGCCCTCATCACCCAGGCGCTGGCCAACGGTCGCTCTCATCTGAATGAATACGAGGCGATGCAATTGCTGGCGGCGTACAGCATCCCGATCGCCGAGACCTGGATGGCGCATTCCCCGGAGGAAGCGGCGGCCATCGCCGCCCGGCTCGATCAGCCGGTCACGCTGAAAATCATCTCGCCGAGCCTGGTCAGTAAATCGCAAATCGGCGGCGTCGCCCGCTACCTGAACACGCCGGAGGCGGTGCGGCAGATGGCCGAAACCATGCTGGCGCAGTTGCCCACTCTGGCGCCGACCGCCAAGGTCGATGGTTTTGTGGTGCAGCCGATCATCGCCCGCGACGGCGCTTATGAACTGGCGCTGGGGGTGCGTCACGGCGGCGGCTTTGGTCCGGTGATCTATTTCGGCCAGGGCGGCGTCGAAGCCGAGGTCATCAATGATCTGGCTTATGGCCTGCCGCCGTTCAACATGCATCTGGCCCGCGAGATCATGGCGCAAACCCGCATTTACCAGCGGTTGCGCTACAGCCTGCTGCGTCGCGCCAATATCAACGCCCTGGCGCTCACCCTGGTCAAAATTTCGCAAATGGTCATCGATCTGGCCGAATTGACCGAGTTGCACATCAACCCGTTACGGGTCAACGCCCGGGGCGTGGTGGCGCTGGACGCCCGGATGCAACTGACGTCAACCGCCCGCGTCCCCGCCCAGCGGCTGGCGATTCGCCCCTATCCAAAAAACCTGGAAGAACCGATCACCCTGCCTAACGGGCGGGAACTGCTGCTGCGCCCGGTGTTGCCCGAAGATGAGCCGTCGTTGCAGGCGTTGGTGTCGCGCACCTCGCCCGAGGATTTACGGCTGCGCTTTTTCCAGCCGATCCGGGAACTGTCGCATCATCTGGCGGCGACGCTGACCCAGATTGACTACAATCGGGATATGGCGCTGGTGGCGGCCGATCCGGGACTGCCCGGTCAGGCCGGGATTTACGGTATCGTCAATCTCAGCGCCGACCCGGACAATGAGCGGGCGGAGTACTCCATTATTGTCGACCGGGCGATGATCCGGCTGGGGCTGGGCAATCTGCTGATGCGGCGGATCATTGGCTACGCCCGCGCCCGGGGGATCGGCGAAATCTACGGCGAGGTGCTCCAGGAAAACAAACCGATGCTCCGACTCAACCGGACGCTGGGTTTCGCCATTCATGCTGATCCCGATGATCCGGGCTTGAAGCATGTTATTTTGCAGTTGCACAACATCGCGGTATCCGCAGGATGATTATTGGATGATTATCAAATGAGTGAGAAACGTCTGCTGGTCGTCGACGACGAACCGGAGTTTTGCGAACTGGTCCGCAAGGTCGCCACTGACCTGGGTTATGAAGTGCTGGTCGCCACTAATGGCCGCACCTTTCAGGAGGCCTATCTGACCTTGCAACCGACTATGATTGTGATGGACATGGTCATGCCGGAAATGGACGGCAATGAACTGGTGCTTTGGCTGGTGGAGCAGCATTACGCCGCCGACCTGATCATCATCACCGGCTATAACCTGGACTACGCCAAGGATGCTCGCCTGCTGGCGGAATTCAAGGGCTTGCGTTCGGTCGTTACGCTCACCAAACCGATCCGGATCGCCCGATTGCGCGAAGCTC
Source organism: Candidatus Contendibacter sp. (assembly GCA_020890855.1). Lineage (GTDB taxonomy): Bacteria > Pseudomonadota > Gammaproteobacteria > Competibacterales > Competibacteraceae > RXIV01. Next base: position 4,660 of record JAJHPN010000111.1, read on the forward strand.
TGGTCAGTTGACCGCAACCCGTCTCTGCACCTTTCTTTCGAGTACCTACCATGCATGACGCCACTTTGCGGCCGGAGATAACCGGAATCGCCCCACTGTACTATGTCGGAGTGGGCGCTTCGGCGGGCGGTTTGGAGGCGTTGGAAGCGTTTTTCACCGCCATGCCCACGGACAGCGGTATGGCCTTCATCGTCATCCAGCACCTCTCGCCCGATTACAAAAGCATGATGGTTGAGCTGCTCTCCAAACGCACCGCCATGCCGGTGCGCCGCGCCGAAGAGGGGATACTGGTCGAGGCCAATTCGGTTTATCTGATTCCGCCCAAGAAAAACCTGACGATCTTCCACGGCAAACTACTGTTGAGTGAATCAGATCACTCACGGGGGATCAATCTGCCGATTGACGTGTTTCTGCGCTCGCTGGCTGATGATCAGGCCGAAAAAGCCATTGCCGTCATTCTGTCCGGCACCGGTAGCGACGGGGTGCGCGGCATCCGGGCGATCAAAGAAGCCGGTGGCATGGTGACGGTCCAGAGTGAGGAATCAGCCCGCTTCGACGGGATGCCCCGCGCCGCCATTGGCACTGGGCTGGCCGATTTCATCCTGCCGCCCGATGAGATACCGCCAAAACTGATCGCCTTCAGCCGGCATCCCTACGCGGTCAAGGCGGATCGCCCGCTCCTGCTGTCCGACGAGGATGGCCTGACCCGCATCTTCGCTCTGTTGCGCGAGCGGACCCGGGTAGATTTCACCTTCTACAAGCCCAGCACCATGGTCCGGCGCATTGAGCGGCGCATGACGTTGAACCAGATGCATGAGCTGCGCGACTATGTGAAGTTCATGGAGAATTATTCGGGCGAAGTCACCGCGCTCTACCGTGATCTGCTGATCGGCGTCACCAGCTTTTTTCGCGACCGCGAGATCTTCGCCGAACTGGAAACCCTGTATCTGCCGCAGTTATTTAACCGTATTAAAACCCGCGACGTACGGTTCTGGGTAGCAGGCTGCTCGACCGGCGAAGAAGCCTATTCGCTGGCGATGATGAGCCGTGAAGTGCTGAAAGGATTGGACAAGCGGCTGGATCTCAAGATTTTCGCGACCGACCTGGATCGCGACGCCATTTTGCGGGCCAGCAGCGGCATTTATCCCGAAAGCGTCGCCGCCGATCTGCCACCACGTTTATTGAGCCAGTATTTCCATCGCAAAGATGACCAGTACCAGATTGATCGCTCGATCCGGGAAATGGTGGTATTCGCCCAGCATAACCTCATCAAGGATCCGCCATTTACTAATATTGACCTGGTCAGTTGCCGCAACCTGTTGATCTATCTGCAACCGGTATTGCAGCGCAAGTCGCTGGAACTGATGAACTTCTCGCTGAATCCGCAAGGATTGCTGCTGCTCGGCAGCAGCGAGACCACCGGCGATTCGGCCGATCTATTTGAGCCGCTGCACCAGAAATTCAGGATTTACACCTCGCGGGGTAAGCGCCGTCCGATCGGCAATGGCCCGGAATTCGCCACCCGTCCAGAGCTGCACCCGTGGCAAAGCCGCGCCCCGTTCAGCAGCGTAAGTCGGCAACGCAGCCATGAGGAAGAACGACTGCTCGAACGATTCGTGCAGTCGTTGGCCGGCGACTATGTGCCGCTGGCGGTGGTGGTCAACGAACAAATGGAAGCTCTGCACATCTTCGGCGATCCTGATGGCTACTTTCAGTTGCCGTCCGGAAAGCTGATGAACGACATCACCAAGATTGCCGCCAAGGAGCTGGCGATTCCTCTGGCGACCGGCTTGCAAAAAGTGTTCGCCACCGGTCAGGAACTGAAATATGCCGGTATCCGGGTCCAGCGGCGCGGTGAATCAAAGATCGTGCAAATCCGTATCCGGTTGCTGCCAGAGGTCAAGGGCCAAGAATCGCTGGCGACGATCTTTATCGGGGAACTCGTTCAGCCAGTCAAGGCGCCAACCAGCGAGGAGGTGCCGGTCTACGATGTGAACCAGGAAGCTGAACAGCGGATCCGCGATCTGGAGCAGGAACTGCAATTCTCCCGAGAGAACCTGCAAGCCACGATTGAAGAACTGGAAACATCCAACGAAGAGTTACAGTCCACCAACGAAGAACTGCTGGCCAGCAATGAAGAATTGCAAAGCACGAATGAGGAGCTGCAATCGGTCAACGAGGAGCTGCACACAGTCAATGCCGAACATCAGAGCAAAATTATCGAGCTGACTGAATTGAATAATGATCTGGATAATCTGATGGAGAACACCCGGATCGGCACCCTGTTTCTCGACGAAAATCTGGCGGTGCGACGCTTTACCCCGGCGATCCGACGGGTGCTGAAGATTCTGGAGAGCGACATCGGCCGTCCGGTCAATCATCTGATGCACACCCTGGTGGGTGTTGACCTGTTTGCCTGTATTCACGAAGTCGCTCTGACGACCATCGAGCAGGAACAGGAGGTTCGCACCCGGGATGGCGCGTGGTTGTTGATGCGGATTTTGCCATACCATGTTGGGATGGGCGCGGTGTCCGGGGTAGTGCTGACTTTCACCGATATCGGTCTGCTCAAAACCACCCAGGACGCCCTGTCAGACCACGAGATCCGGCTGTCCAGTCTTTATCGCGCCGCACCGGTTGGGATTTGCCGGGTCATCAACCGCACCTTTGTCGAAGTCAACGATCAGATGTGCCGGATGGTGGGTTACGGGCGCGAGGAGCTGATCGACCAAAGTTCGCGCCTGCTCTATCCCACCGACGAGGATTTCAAGTTGGTAGGCCAAGAGGCGTACGCGCAGATTCAGCAGCACGGCGCAGGCACGGCCGAGACGCGCTGGCGGCGCAAGGACGGCGCTATTTTGCCGGTCCTGCTCAGCTTCGCTCCCCTGAACCCAGATAATCCGGATGAAGGCGCGACCTTCACCGTCTTGGATCTGCTGAACCACAAGCAAGTGATGGCGCAAGCGCAAGTCAGCGAGGAACGCTATCGCCAGTTGTTTGAGACGATGGCCGAAGGAGTTGTGTACCAGAATGCTCAGGGTGAAATCACCTCGATCAATCCCGCCGCCGCGCGCATTCTGGGGTGGTCGATCAATGAGCCGGAGGGGCGGTCGTCCGTCGGTTCCCGCTGGAAGGTTCTGGGCGAGGACGGAGCGGATTTGCCCGATGATCAGCATCCCTCCATGATCGCCCTGCACACCGGCCAGCCGGTGATGGGAGCCGTGGTGGGTGTTTTCAACCCGCAGCGCGGCCAAATCCGCTGGTTGAAGATCAATGCCATCCCGCTGTTCGATCCGGGCTCCGAGGCGCCTGTCCAGGTTTACGCGACCTTCAATGACATCACCGACGTGATCAGCACCGAGCGAGAACTGACCCGCGCCCAACATGACTTGAACGAGTCGGAACGGATTGCCCATGCTGCGCTAAACGCCTTGACCGCCCAAGTGGCTATCCTTGACGAAACCGGCGCAATCCTGATGGTTAATAAAAGTTGGCGCGACTTTGTCAACGAAAACGGAGCGATGGCTGGCGCATTGCTTGAGGGCGCCAATTATTTGCAGGCCTGCGACTGTGCTCAGGGCAATGACGCCGAAGAAGCCTCCGTCTTTGCCAAAGGGCTTCGTGCGGTGATCCGCGGGGAGCGTGAACTGTTCAAATCGCAATACCTCAGTCATTCGCCACAGCAAAAATGGCTGTTCACGACCCGGATAACGCGGATGCCGGGCGACGGCCCATTGCGGATCGTCATCGTCCGCAAACAGATGGCGGTGGACTAAAAGCTAAAAAATCCTGGCTTTTGGACTTTGATTTTTTCCGCGCTTTCCGTGGATTCTGTGGACAAAAATTAAAATTTGAGTGAGAGAGAAGCAACATGGCTCAAGACGATCAGGATGCAGCGAAACTGCTTAGGGAAAAAGCGGAAGCGGATGCGGCGCGCCGCCGGCAGGAACTGGTGGCTCTGGCTGGCGAGCAGTCCAGTAAACTGATCCATGAACTCCAGGTGCATCAGATTGAACTGGAGATTCAGAACGAAGAATTGCGTCGGGTCATGACGGAACTGGAGCAATCTCGCAACCAGTTCTCCCTGTTGTTCCACCAGGCCCCGATTGGCTACCTGGTGCTAAATGATGTCGGGCTGATTCAGGAAATCAACGAGACCTTTTGTCGGATGGTCAGCCGCACCCGCGATCAACTGATGGGCAGTCCATTTTCGGAGTGCATGGAAGGCGATGATCGTGGTGTGTTCCTGGCCCGCTACCGGGCATTTTTTATGGCGCCTGCTGGCAAGAGCCTGGAGGCGCTGATCCTGCGTGCGCAAGGGCCGGCGTTTTTTGCGCACATGGAGGGCGCGGTCATCCGCCTGACGCTGGGTCGACGACCGGCGACCAATGCTCCGCTATTACTGCTTTCGGTGACAGATATCACCGAGCGCAAGTGGGCGGAGGAAAAACGCTTGCAGATGGAGCGCCAAATGCAGCAAACCCAGAAGCTGGAAAGTCTGGGGGTGCTGGCCGGCGGCATTGCGCATGACTTTAATAACCTGCTGACGATTATTCTCGGCAACGCCAGTCTGGCGCTGGATGAAATGCCGCCAGCGTCTCCGGCCCGCGATAGCCTGAAGGCGATTGAAGCCACTTCGCTGCGCGCCGCCGAACTGTGCCGGCAAATGTTAGCGTATTCGGGCAAGGGCCGCTTCGTCATCGAAAATATCCGGATGAACGATCTGATCGGGGAGATGATCTCGCTGCTCAAGGCCTCGATCTCGAAGAAGGCGATCCTGAATCTGAATCTGAAAGAACCGCTGCCGCCGTTGCGCGGCGATCCGAGTCAAATCCGCCAGGTGCTGATGAATCTGGTGTTCAACGCCTCCGAGGCGATTGGTGAACACGGGGGCGTGATCACGATCTCGACCGGAATGATGGAATGCTCAAGCAGAGACATCTCTGAAATCTATCTGGATGACAACCTGACCGAAGGGTTGTATGTGTGGCTGGAAGTGTCGGATACCGGCTGCGGGATGGATCACGAAACCCAGCGGCGCATTTTCGAACCGTTCTTCACGACCAAATTCACCGGGCGGGGCTTGGGTCTTTCTGCTGTACTGGGCATCGTCCGGGGTCATAAAGGCGCGTTGACGGTCTACAGCGAGCCGGGGCGGGGCACCACCTTCAAGGTGCTGTTCCCTGCTGCGGAGAACGACAAGCTTCCAGTTCCGCAGAGCAGCGGCAGTGTCCAGCATAGCGACTGGAAAGGCGCAGGGACGATTCTGCTGGTCGATGACGAAGAATCCGTCCGCAGCCTGGGTAACCGGATGCTGGAGCGGTTGGGCTTCAAGGTGCTGATCGCGGTGGACGGTCAGCATGCGCTGGAGATCTTCCGCGAGTTGCGCAACGAGATCGTGCTGGTGATTCTGGACCTGACCATGCCCTATATGGATGGCGAGGAGACCTTCCGCGAGTTACGCCGGATCGATCCCAAAATTCGCGTGATCATGTCCAGCGGTTATACCGAAAGCGAGATTACTCCCCGATTCGCCGGCAAACGGCTCTCGGGTTTCCTGCAAAAACCCTATACCTTGGATACGCTCATCCAGTGCCTGCGCGATGCGCTGGAGCGGAGGTGATGCGCAGGGTTCTTCCTCATCGGTGGATCGATATTCGTGATGCCGATTTTCGGATTCAGGGCTCTTGCTTTACGTCATCCCCGCGAATACTGGAATCCAGTAAGCGGTTGAAAAAATGGATACTCGCGTTCGCCGGGATGACGACTTGATCTGTTTTTGGCCCTTTCAGCCCGTTTCGGGAATGAACTTGAACGGATAGTTCGGTTCCCGATAATCGCCAGCCTTTTGCCGTTTCGGCAGCTTGATTTTTTCACGGGGTGCGTCTTCGTAGGGAATCTGGCTGAGCAGGTGGCGAATGATGTTGAGTCGCGCCCGTTTTTTGTCGTCGGATCGGGCTACATACCACGGCGCCCAAGCGGTGTCCGTCGCCGCGAACATCGCGTCGCGCGCCCGCGAGTAGTCGTACCAGCGGCTGTAGGACAGCAGGTCCATCGGCGACAGCTTCCAGATTTTGCGGCCGTCCTCAATCCGCGCTTCAAGCCGGCGGGTCTGTTCCTCGGGGCTGACTTCAAGCCAGTACTTGAGAAGAATAATGCCGGACTCGACCATCGCCTTTTCGACCTGCGGAACCATCTCCAAGAAACGCTTGGCCTGTTCCTCGGTGCAAAACCCCATCACCCGCTCGACCCCGGCGCGGTTGTACCAACTGCGATCGAAGATGATCACCTCGCCGGCTGCCGGAAAATGCGACATATAGCGCTGGACGTACATCTGGGATTTCTCGCGCTCGGTCGGAGCCGGCAGGGCCATCACCTGAAAGACGCGCGGGCTGACCCGTTCGGTGATGGCCTTGATCACGCCGCCCTTGCCAGCGCCGTCCCGGCCCTCGAACACGATGCAGACCTTGAGTCCCTTGTGTTTGACCCACTCTTGTAGCTTGACCAGTTCGACATGCAGCTTCGTCAGCTCCCGGTCGTAGTCCTTGGCCTTCAGTTTTTCGGGGGTCTGAACAGGGTCTGGGTCTTTGACGTTTTTGGTTTTAGTCATGACTTTGTCACTCCAATGTAGTGGTCGTCGTTGGCGAAGGCATCGCCGAGGAACGCGATCCAGCGGGCGATGACCCCGACTTTCGCCAAACTTTTATCGCAAGAAGGCCCGTATTGCCGCGTAAGCCGCTGTTTCTTGGGCGTGATAATCTATGATGTCGCATACCCCTTAGAATAGCTCTTAAGGCTGCTATCTACATGAATAAAAAGGATCTCAGCGAGCGCGACATCTGCACCCGATTCATCACCCCCGCACTCGTCGGCGCTGGATGGGAGCACCGTCAATTTCGCGAAGAGGTTAAGCTAACCGATGGACGGGTCATTGTTCGCGGCAAGCTGGCGTCGCGCTTGCAGAACCGGGCGGTTAAAGGCGGCCCCAAACGAGCAGACTATGTGCTGTACGCCAAAGGCAGTATTCCTATCGCCGTCATCGAGGCCAAGCGGAATACTTACGCGGTGGGTCATGGCATGCAACAGGCGCTCGACTACGCGGAAATGCTCGATGTTCCTATCGCGCTCAGCTCCAACGGCGACGGTTTTCTGCTGCATGATCGCACCGGAATCAGCCAGCCGACCGAGCGCGAACTCGCTCTCGAAGACTTCCCGACCTACGATGATCTCTGGGCTATTTACCAGCAATGGAAGGGCATTGAATCGGAACCACAGCAGCAACTCGTCGCTCAGCCCTACCACACGGACGGCAGTGGCAAGGAACCCCGCTATTATCAGCGCGTCGCGATCAATCGCGCCATCGAAGCCATCGCCAAAGGCCAGCCGCGGATTTTGCTGGTCATGGCTACCGGCACCGGCAAAACCTACACCGCCTTTCAGATCATCTGGCGGCTGTGGAAGGCCAAGACCAGGAAACGCATTCTCTTCCTCGCCGACCGCAATATCCTGATTGACCAGACCATCCAGCAGGACTTCGCCCCTTTCGGCGAGGTGATGCACAAGATCACCGACCGCACCGTCAAGAAGAACTACGAGGTTTATCTCGGTCTCTATCAGGCCGTCACCGGTGCGGAAGAATGGAAGCAGATCTACCGGCAGTTCCCCGCAGACTTTTTCGACCTGATCGTCATCGACGAATGTCACCGGGGCAGCGCCGCCGATGATTCAGCCTGGCGGGAAGTGCTGGACTACTTTGCCGCCGCCACCCACCTCGGCATGACGGCGACGCCCAAGGAAAAGAAGCCGGAAAAGGGCGAAACTCAGATCAAGGACCCGGAGTTCAACCTCAAATACTTCGGCAATCCCATCTACACCTATTCCTTAAAGCAGGGCATCGAAGACGGCTTTCTGGCCCCTTACAAGGTCATCCGCGTGGTCACCGATGCCGACGCGCTCGGCTACACCCCGGAGCAAGGCAAAACCGACCGGGACGGTCAGCGCGTCGAACAGCGCCAGTACCACACGCAGGATTTTGACCGCCAACTCATTCTCACTCAGCGCACCGAGTTGGTCGCCCGGCGGGTTTGGGAATATCTCAAAGCCACCGATCCGATGGCCAAGACGATGGTCTTTTGCGACGACCAGCCCCACGCCGAGCGCATGCGTCAGGAACTGGTCAAGCTGATTCCCGAAGCTGCGAGCAACCGCCGCTATGTGGTTCGCATCACCGGCGATGACCGGGAAGGCCAGGCGCTGCTGTCCTATTTCATCGACAACGACGAGCCGTATCCGGTCATCGCCACTACGTCCAGGCTCCTGTCCACCGGTGTTGACGCCAAGACCTGCAAGCTGATCGCGTTGGATCAAACTATCAACTCCATGAGTCAATTCAAGCAGATCGTTGGCCGGGGCACGCGGATTCGCGAGGATTACAACAAGCTCTACTTCACCATCATGGACTTTAAGGGCGCCACCCGGCTGTTTCAGGATCCGGAGTTTGATGGCGAGCCGGTGACCGTGTATGAGCCAAAACCGGGTGAGTCCATCGTTCCCCCGGAAGAGGCGACAACCGACGGCGATCCGGCGGTGAAAGACGATCAAGGCGTCTACGGCAACGATCCGGATCAGGTGAATGGCGACGGCGCCGACCCAGGCAGCGGCGATCCGACGGCTGGCCGTATTCGCTACACCATTGATGATGTCGCCGTGAGCATCGCCATCGAGCGTTCCCAATACCTCGACGCTAACGGCAGGCTGGTCGCCGAAGACTACCGTGTCCCGCTCAAGGAGGAGATCAGGAAATCGCTCCGCCGTGAATTCGCCTCGCTCGATGACTTCCTGCGCCGCTGGACTGAAGCCGAGCGCAAGCAGGCGGTCATCGAAGAGTTGAGAGAACAAGGCATCCCGCTGGACATTCTCAGAGAAGCGGTTCCGCAAGGGGAGGTGATTGACGCTTTTGACCTGATCGCCCACATTGCTTTTGATCAGCCGCCGCTGAGCCGGAGGGAACGGGCCAACAATGTCAGGAAGCGGAACTGTTTCGGCCAATACGGCGAAGAGGCTCGCGCCGTCCTCGAAGCGCTGCTGGAAAAATACGCCGATCACGGCATCAGCGACATCGAAGACCCGAAGATTCTGGAATTGCCGCCTTTCAATAAAATCGGCAGCAAAACCCAAATCCGGCGGGGCATCTTCGGCGGCAACGAGCGTTATTCCCAGGCTTTGACGGAGCTGGAACAACAAATCTATCAAGAACGGGCCTGAAACCGACTCAAGAGGGCAGAGCCATGACATCAATGCAATTGCGCGAAAAGCTGCGGGAAGAAATCCGCAACCTTCCTGACTCACGCCTACAAGAGGTTTTCGACTTCATCCACTTTTTCCAGCTCGGGCTGGAGCGGGATGCATCGCCGGCAACGCCTGATGTCATGCGCTTCGCGGGCGCGTGGGAGGACATGCCAGACTTTGAAACATTTGAAGCCGACTTGCAGCAACGTCGGCGGGCAGCATTCAAGTCGAGGAGGAACGATGACGCCAGTGCTGATTGATACGGACATCCTGTCACGATTTTTTCGCCGCGATCCGAAGGTCGTGGCGCGTTTCAGCGAATATGCCCAACACTTCGACGTGGTTGAATTTAGCATCGTCAGTTACTACGAAATCCTGAGCGGCTTGCGGCACCGGGATGCCCACCGCCAACTGGAGGCTTTTCTGGAGTTCAGCCGCAAAAACCGGATATTGCCACTCAACCGAGAGGCCGCTGACCATGCAACAAGGCTTTACGCCGAAACCCGCAAGGCGGGCACTCCGGTGGATGATATCGACATTTTGATTGCCAGTATCGCCCTCGCTCATGGTCGGGCTATCGTCACCCATAATACGGCTCACTTCGGCGTGTTGCCTGGAGTGAGCCTCGAAGATTGGGCGCTTTAGAAAACCTCGTCTCCCTCAACCGGCTCCGCAAACCCCATGAATCTCAGCAGCACCATCAAATCCATCCAGGACATCATGCGCAAGGATGACGGCGTGGACGGCGACGCCCAGCGCATCGGCCAACTGACCTGGATGCTGTTCCTCAAAATCTTTGACCAGTGCGAAGAAACCTGGGAAGACGATGCCGAAGACCGGGGCGAGACCTACCAATCCTCGCTGCCCGATGAATGCCGCTGGCGCCACTGGGCCGCGTACAAGGACGGCAAGCCCCAGATTCCTCCCAACGAGCTGATCGCTTATGTCAACAACCGGGTTTTTCCAGGGCTGAAGGAATTGCCCATCGTGAACGACCCCAGGGCCAAGGTGGTGCGCGGGGTTTTCGTTGACGCCAACAACTACATGAAATCTGGCACTTTAATGCTGGGCGTCATCGAGAAACTCGACGAGGCCATCAACTTTCACGACATCAAGGCGCGTGGGCAGATGGGGGAGATTTATGAGCAAATCCTCAACGACTTGCGCAGCGCCGGTAACGCGGGCGAGTTTTACACCCCGCGCGCCGTCACCGAGTTCATGGTGCAACGGGTCAATCCCCGCCTGGAACAGCGCGAAGTCGTGCTTGACCCGGCGTGCGGGACGGGCGGTTTTCTGACCGCCACTCTCGATCATTTTGAAAAGCAGCTTACCGAAGCATCCAGGGTTGAGGACAGGAAGGCCATTGCGCAGTGCATTCGCGGGATCGAGAAAAAGCAGCTTCCTCACCTGCTTTGCACCACCAACATGCTGCTGCACGGCATCGAAGTGCCGAGCATGATCGAGCATCGCAATACGCTCGGGAGGCCGTGGAACGAGTGGCAGCTTGCCGAGCGCGTGGATTGCGTGATCACCAATCCACCGTTCGGCGGCATGGAAGATGATGGCGTCGGCACCGATTTTCCTTCCGATATCCAGACGCGGGAAACCGCCGATATGTTTCTGGTGCTGATCGTCAAGAAGCTGCTCAAGGAAAATGGTGGGCGCGGCGCGGTGGTCCTGCCGGACGGCACGCTGTTTGGGGAAGGCGTGAAGGCCAAGATCAAGGAACTGCTGATGCGCGAGTGTCACCTGCACACCATCGTTCGTCTGCCCAATGGCGTCTTCAATCCCTACACCGGCATCAAGACCAACCTGCTGTTTTTCACCAAGGGCAAGCCGACCAACATCCTCTGGTTCTACGAACATCGCTATCCGCAAGGCGTGAAAAGCTATTCCAAGACCAAGCCGTTGCGGGTCGAGGAACTTCAGCCCATCGTCGATTGGTGGGGCACGGAATCCGAGGGTTTCAAGGATCGGGTGGAGACCGAACAGGCTTGGAAGGTGGATTTCAGAAAGCTCAAGGAAGACGCCGAGGCCAAGGCCAAGCCGCATTGGGACAAGGCCGAAACGCTGAACAACGAAGCGGCTGCCCTCAACGAACAGGCCAAGGAACTCCGGGCATCAATCAAGGGCGAGAAAAAGGCGGACCTTCGCGAGAAAGTTGATGCCCAGATTGAGAAGTTGAGCCAGCAAATCGACAGGCTGCGCCAGCAAGCCAAGGACGAACAAGCTACCGGCGACCGCCACTACTGGCCGATCTACAACCTGGATCTCAAGAACCCGAACGCCCCGGAAGAGGAAAGCCACGATCCCGACGCGCTGCTGGCGAAATACCAAAAGTTGATTGGCGAGATCGAGCAGACCCAGAATCAACTCCGGGATGAACTCGCTGCTGCACTGGCGCATCATTTCGAGAGCGAAGAGTCGGCATCATGAATGCGCAAATGTTGTTGGAGAACTTTAGGCATATTGCCAATGCGCCGGGTGGGGTGAAGCGGCTGAGGGAAATGATTCTCCACTATGCCGTCTCAGGAAAACTGGTAGCGCAGATTGATTCAGATGGAAATGCGGAACAGGATATTGAAAGGGTAAACTTTCTCAGAGAGGAATTTCAACACCGTTTCAAAATTAGAAATCGAAAACCAATAGAATCACCAAGAAACGAAGAGATACCTTTTTCTATACCTAAAAATTGGAAATGGACTCGCATGGAAAGCATTGCGTGCTACATCCAACGAGGAAAGGGGCCAATGTATGCTGCATCAGGCCAAGCCTTGGTTGTTTCCCAAAAGTGTATTCAATGGTCCGGCTTCGATTTAACCCCGGCCCGAAGAATAAGCGATGAATCACTGAGACAATACGGAGAGGAGAGATTTCTAATCAAGGGCGATATTCTATGGAACTCTACAGGCACCGGAACTGCGGGCAGAGTAGCCATTTACCCTGGTAGTCAAGAACCCGCTGTGGCTGACTCGCATGTCACTATCATTCGGTTGGCGAATTTTATTCCGCAATATGTTTGGTGCTACCTTGCTTCTCCTATCATTCAGGCGAGAATGGCACCAAATCAGGAAAGCTCAATGGTTTCTGGAACGACTAACCAAGTTGAGCTTTCGACAAGCAAGGTTGTGGAGCTTCCGGTTCCTTGTCCACCCATCGAAGAACAAAAACGCATCGTCGCCAAAGTGGATGAATTGATGGCATTGTGCGACAAGCTGGAGGCGCAGCAGCAGGAACGGGAACGGCGTTTCCCCGTGCTTTCCCGCGCCTGTCATGCTCGCTTCGTTGAATCGCCCAGCTTGGCTAACCTCAAGGCTATTTTTGATGAGGCTGAAATTGTTTCTACCGATGACCTTCGGAAGACTGTTCTTGATCTTGCTTGCCTCGGTAAACTTGTGCCTCAAAGTAATTTCAATAGCACAGGGAAATATCTCGTTGAAAAAATCCAAGCTAAACGAGTCGAACTACAAAATTTTGGAAAAATATCACGGCGAAAACCCTGCCGTTCATGGAACTACGATGAAGTTCCTTTTAACATCCCTACTTCATGGACGTGGACTATGCTCGGAGAAGCCACAGATATTGGAACAGGCAGCACACCATCAAAGGATAATAGTCGCTTTTGGCTAAATGGAACTATTCCATGGATTGCGAGTGGTTCTACTTCTTATTCGAGAATCTTAGCCGGGGATGAACTGGTCACAGAGGAGGCAGTAATCGCCCATCGGCTTCGAATTTACAGTCCGGGAACACTGTTAGTTGCGTTATATGGACAGGGAAAAACGAGAGGCCAAGTCTCGACACTAGAAATCAACGCCACAATTAACCAGGCGCTTGCAGCAATCTGCCCAATCGAGGGTTACGAAGAGATGCAAGATTTCCTTAAAATTTTACTCTTGAGGAACTATGACGAAATTCGTTCCCAATCAGCCGGAGGGGCTCAACCAAACCTTAATGTTCAAAAGATAAAAGAAATGTTTATTCCCCTTCCACCACTTGCGGAACAACGCCGTATCGTCGCTAAAGTTGATCAACTCATGGCCTTGATCGACAAACTGGAAGAACAGCAAGCAAGAAAAGCCAAAGTCGCCCAAGCTTTCGCCCAAGCTGCAGTCAGCGCCATCACCGGCACGGAGATCAAGGAGCCAGAAAAGATGAAAGCACCCAAGACAGAACTGGTCTCCCGCCTTCAGACCAGGAACAAACCGAACGCCGCTGACCCAGCGCCCCTCGCCAAGCTCCTCACCGACCACAACGGCGAACTTCCCGCCAAGGCTCTCTGGCAACGGTCGGGTTTGGAGATCGACGCCTTCTACCAGCAACTCAGAACCGAAATGGCTAACGGCTGGATCATCGAGCCGGAAAAAGCCGTGATGAAAGAAATCGAAGCCGACTGATGCAACTCGAACGCCTCAAAATTCAAAACTTCCGCAACCTGCGGGATTTCGAGATCACCTTCACCGGCAAGGCCGCCGACGCCGACGGCATCGAACGTCCATTCAAAAGCCACGCCGTCATCGGCCAAAACGGCTCCGGCAAATCGAACATGATCGAGGCCATCGTCACCATCTTCCGCGACATCGACCTGAACCAGAAGACCGAATTCGCCTACCAACTCGACTACACCTGCCGTGGCCACCACATCCAGGTTGATGCGATGGGGGAGAAAGGCAAGGTCACCATCACCGAGCAGGACACCGGCCAACCCAGGGAATTCGCCCTCTCGCACCTGCAACGGTACGCCCGCAAGTTCCTTCCCTCCCACATCTTCGCCTACTACTCCGGGCGCAGCGAGCGGATCGAAGCCCTGTTCCAGCAGCACCAGCAGCGCTTCATC
>JAJHPN010000416.1 GCA_020890855.1 Candidatus Contendibacter sp.
CCCGGTTGGAATCGCATGCTTTCCAGCCCTGTCTTAGCCATCAGCCCAGTTCCGCTGGCTGGACCGCGCCGCTGGGCCGCAAGGCGCGGGACCTGATTCACGCTGTAGCGGGACGGTGGCTGTTCTGTCTTCGCACCGAGGAAAAACTGCTGCCGGCTATCGTGATCAATCAGGCCCTGGCTGAACGGGTCGCGATGATTGAGGATGAACAGCGCCGGCCAGTGCGGCGGCGCGAGAAACAGGAATTGCGCGAACAACTGGTGCATGAACTGTTGCCCCGCGCCCTGACGCGCAGTCGGCGCAGCTATGCTTATCTGGATACGACGAGCGGTTGGCTGGTGGTGGACAGCGCCAGTCCGCGCATCGTTGAAGAGCTGACCGGCGCTCTGCGCAAGGCGCTGGATTCGCTGTCGATCGCGCCGCCCAGGATCAAACAATCCCCGGCGGCAGTCATGACCGCCTGGCTGGTGGCCGGGCAAGCGCCGGCCGATTTTACGTTCGGCGATGTCTGTGAGTTGCAGGAAGGCGGAGAGACCGGCGGGGTCGTGCGCTGCCGGGGCCAGGATTTGACGGGCGATGAGATTCGCGCTCATCTGGATGCGGGCAAACAGGCGGTCCAGTTGGGCCTGATCTGGAAGGGACGGGTCGCGTTCGTGCTGGACGAAGCGCTGCTCGTTCGTCGGTTGCACTTTCTTGATGTGGTGCAGGAGTCGCTGCGGGATGGCGCCGATTCGGCAGAAGCGTTGTTCGACGCCGAGTTTGCGCTGATGACCGGCGAACTGGCGTTGCTGCTGCCCCGCCTGCTGGAATTGTTCGGCGGCGAGATCTGACCGAATTTAACCCGACGAGGAAAAACCGCGCATGGGGACTTGGCAATTGATGGGCGTCATTTTCGTGGTGGTCGCGGCGCTGGCGGGTGGGCTGCTGATCCGCCATGTCCAGCAGTGGAAGCAACGGACCGAGGAACGGCAGGCGGCGGAAGAGAAAGTGGCCGAAGAGAAAGCGGCCGAAGAGAAAGCGGCCGAAGAGAAACAGACGGCTGAAAAAGTGGCGGCGGCGCGGGCGGCGGCGGCGCGGATGGCGGTGAAACGGGCGACGATGGAAAAGTCGATGGCCGAGAAGGCCGCCGCCGAGAAAGCGGCGGTGGAGCAGGCGATCACCGAGTGGGCGGCGGCGGAGCAGGCTGAGGCCGAACGGGTGCAATTGCGACGGGCTACTGAAGAACGGCGGGAAGCCGAGGAGCGGGAGGGGCGGCTGCGGGCGGTGGAAGAGGCTATCGCAGAATGGGTTGAAGCCGAACGGGAAGGCAGCCGGCTGGCGGCTTCGGCAGCAACAGCGATGCCGGGCAAGCCGAATCTGACGCATCCAACCTACACCCGCACCGAGGCGATTCATCAGCAGGTGCGATTAACCGCCGCGATAGTGGAAAAGGAAGTTCAGGAACTGGATTACATCAAGAACCGGATTCAGGCCGGAGTGGATTTTCTGCCGCTTGAGTTCCGCCAGACCATTGATGAATGGAAAGCCGGCAAGATCATGCGGCGCAGCACCTTGGACGATATCAAACTCAAGTTTCGCTACAAGGCGTATTCGGTCGAGGACGGTTACGAACTGCTCTACCTGTACAATCAGTGGTTGTCGCAACAACGGCAGAGACTGCGGGTATTCGTGCGATTGCTGGGGACTGAAGTGGACCTGGCGGAAAGTATTCAGTCCGCTATTGAGCGGGCTGAACAGGCTGAGCGCGAAAAATATCTGGAGATGGATGTGGACGTGATTTTCACCCTGCGCGACATCCGGGATATTGTGGAGAAGCTGTTTGGCGTGGAGGTGATCCTTAAGGATCTGGAAGGTGTCTGCCGCAAACGCGCCGATCAGATCATTGCGCCATCGTGGGAGGCGAAAGGATCGTCGCGGTAGCCGGCGGCGCAAGCAACTTACGGCGGCGACGCTATAATCAGGACGGGCGGCGAAATATTCCGTCTTGCCCCGTGTTTTGGCTTTTCCCCACCACATTTCTGGAGATAAAGGCTCATGAGAAAAGCGCTGTCCCTGTTATTGTTTTCGGTGCTGGTTGCTGTTGGCGCCTCTGCCTGGGGCGCTGAAAAAACCCTGAAACTGGGCGTGATCGCCGAACTGACCGGCGACATGCCGGCGGTCGGCGCTTCCTGCAAGAACGCTGCGGAACTGGCGGTCAAGGAGATCAATGCCTCTGGTGGTTTGCAAGTCGGCAAGGAAAAGATGAAAGTGCAACTGGTGGTCGAGGATAACGCCGGCAAGGCTGACCAATCGGCCGCCGCCGCCCAGAAGTTGATCACCCAGGATGAGGTGTTGGCCATTGTCGGTCCTAACGCCAGCCGTTATGCGATTCCCGCTTCCGAAATCGCCGAGAGCTCCGAGACCGTGCTGATTACGCCATGGTCGACCAATCCCAAGACTACGCTGGATGCGAACACCAACCAGCCCAAGAAGTATGTATTCCGGGCCTGTTTCATCGATCCGTTCCAAGGCGGGGTGTTGGCCAAGTTCGCGCTGGAGAAGCTGAAAGCCAAGAAAGCCGCCGTGTTGTATGACGTGGCTTCGGATTACAACAAGGGCATCGCCGAGGTGTTCAAGACCAACTACGAAAAGCTGGGCGGCAAGATCGTCGCCTTTGAGACCTACACCACCAACGACAAGGATTTTTCGGCCCAGCTCACCAAGATCAAGGACGCCAAGCCCGATGTAATTTTCCTGCCCAATTATTACAGCGAAGTGCCGCTGCAGGTGCAGCAGGCTAAGCGCTTGGGCATTACTACCCCGTTCATCGGCAGCGACTCCTGGGGCAGCGCCGAACTGCTCAAGCTGGGTGGGGCTGATCTGAATGGTTACTACTTCAGCACCCATTACGCGGCTGACAATGCTGCGCCGGTGGCCAAGAAGTTCATCGCCGACTACGAGAAGGCCTACGGCGCCAAGCCGGATGACGTAGCCGCCCTGACTTACGATGCGTTCGGGTTGCTGTTCAACTCGATCAAGGCGGCCGGCAAGGCCGACCGCGAAATGATTCGCGCGTCCTTGTCTACCTTGCCCAGCTACAAGGGCGTCACGGGCGATATGAAGTTCCAGGCTGATTCCCGCGATCCGATCAAGAGCGCGGTGATTCTGCAAATCAAGGACGGCCAGTTCACTTATTTCACCAACGCCAACCCTTGAAAAATTTATTGCGGTAATAAGGCAGGTGTGGATTGAAACAAACATCAACGCCAATCCTGGTTCACTCCGGGACCATGGCTTGACATGACGCGAAGCGGCCTAATGGGCCGCTTTTCTTTGTTGACCCGAATGATGACAGGTTATCCGTTTGAGCGAAGGCATGGTTTATTGGCTTCAGCAGATGTTGAACGCCCTGCAACTGGGCAGCATTTACGCCCTAATCGCCTTGGGTTACACCATGGTCTACGGCATTCTGACCATGATTAATTTTGCCCATGGCGACGTATTCATGATCGGAGCGTTTTTCTGTTTTCTGGCGGCGACCACTCTGGGACTGCCGTTTGTGCCGACCCTGTTGCTCACCATGATCGGCGCAGCGCTGGTGGGAGTGCTGCTGGAACGGCTGGCCTACAAGCCGCTGCGGAATGCGCCTCGGGTGTCGGCGATTATTACCGCGCTGGGACTGGGCCTGTTTCTGGAAAACTTCACCCTGGCGTTGGCTCCCTACCCCAAGCACATTCCGCCCCTGCTGGAAAATGTGACCTGGGACATGGGTGGAGTGTCGCTGTCCTCGCTACAGGTCATCATCATTTTCCTGTCGCTGGGCCTGATGTTTTTGCTGGATTATGTCGTTCACCGCACCCCGGTAGGCATGGCGATGCGGGCCATTTCCTGGGATAAAACCTTTGTGCCGCTCATGGGCGTCCCGGTCGATTTAATCATCTCAGTCACTTTCGCGATTGGCGCAGGACTGGCGGGCGCCGCTGGCGTCATGTATGCCCTCGCCTATCCGGTGATTGATCCATATATGGGCATCATGGTCGGCTGGAAAGCCTTTATTTCAGCGGTGGTCGGTGGGATTGGCAATATTCGTGGGGCGATGATTGGCGCGTTCATTCTGGGCGGGGTAGAGATTATGGTCACCGCGTTCTTTCCTTCGACCTACCGGGATTTTGTCGCGTTCACCCTGCTCTTACTACTGATTGTCGTGCGGCCCTATGGAATTCTGGGTAAGCCAAGGACGCAAAAAG
>JAJHPN010000237.1 GCA_020890855.1 Candidatus Contendibacter sp.
TGGACCTGGGCAATTCCGGCACGTCGATGCGGCTGATGAGCGGGATTTTGGCCGGGCAGACGTTCGACTGCACCCTGACCGGCGACGCCTCGCTCACCGGCCGGCCGATGCGGCGGATCACCGAACCGTTGATGCGGATGGGCGCCCGGATCGCCACCGGCGAACGGGGAACCGCGCCCTTGCGGATTCACGGCGGGCAACGCCTGATCGGCATTGATTATCCCTTGCCGGTCGCCAGCGCCCAGATCAAGTCCGGCCTGCTGCTGGCCGCTCTCTACGCCGAAGGCGCGACCCGCGTGACCGAACCGGCCCCGACTCGCGATCATACTGAACGGATGCTGGAAGGCTTTGGCTATCCGCCGCGGCGGGAAAATGAGCGCACGGTAACGATCAGCGGCGGCGGGCGGTTGACTGGAACCACGATAGATGTGCCGGCGGATATTTCTTCCGCCGCCTTTTTCCTGGTGGGCGCCAGCATCGCGCCGGGTTCCGATCTGCGGCTGGAACACGTCGGCGTCAATCCGACCCGCACCGGCGCGATCGACATTCTGCGGTTGATGGGCGCCGACATTGAAGTGCTAAATCCCCGGCTGGCCGGCGGCGAACCGGTCGCCGATCTGCGGGTGCGCCATGCTCCGCTGCACGGTATCCGTATTCCCGAAGCCCTGGTGCCGCTGGCGATTGACGAATTTCCAGCGCTGTTCATCGCCGCCGCTTGTGCGGAGGGTGTTACGGTGCTGACCGGCGCTGCGGAATTGCGAGTCAAGGAGAGCGACCGGATTCAGGTGATGGCCGATGGATTGAACACCTTGGGCATCGCCGCCGGCGCAACCACTGATGGCATCGTGATTCAAGGCGGCGCATTGTCCGGCGGAACGGTAGCCAGCCATGGCGATCACCGCATCGCGATGAGCTTCGCCATTGCGGCGCTGCGGGCCAGCGGGCCGATCCGGATTTACGACTGCGCCAACGTCAATACTTCGTTTCCGGGATTCGCCGATCTCGCCCGCCGCGCCGGGTTGACCCTGCGGGAAGAAGACGCATGAACGGCATGGCTCCAGTGATTACCGTGGACGGCCCTGGCGGGGTCGGCAAAGGCACGCTTTGCCAATGGCTGGCGACCCGGCTCGGCTGGCGGTTGCTGGACAGCGGCGCGTTGTATCGGCTGACCGCACTGGCGGCGCAGCGCCGCAATCTGTCATTGCATGATGAACCACAGGTTGCCGCCATCGCTACCGGACTGGATGTGGAGTTCAGCGCTGGCGAAAACGGCATTTTGCATATCAGGCTCGAAGGCGAGGAAGTCAGCGCCGCTATTCGCAGTGAACCCGCCGGCAACGCGGCGTCCCAGGTTGCCGCGTTGCCGCAAGTTCGCGCCGCATTGCTGCAACGGCAACGGGATTTTCGCCAGTGGCCCGGCTTGATCGCCGACGGGCGGGATATGGGAACGGTGGTGTTTCCCAATGCCGAATTGAAGCTGTTCCTGACGGCCGATCCCGTCGAACGCGCCCGCCGCCGGCATAAGCAGTTGAGTGAAAACAAGATGAATGTTAGCCTTGCCGCCCTTGAGCGCGAAATCGCCGAGCGCGATGCCCGCGATGTCCACCGCGCCGCTGCCCCGCTGATGCCCGCCGCCGACGCAAACATCCTGGACACTACGCCCATGAGCATTGCCCAAGTGTGTGAATGGGCCTGGCGACAGGCTAGACAAAGGCTGGAAATCCCTACACAGCATCGGGATTAAATCTTTACGCCGGACCTGGCCTTGACTACGCTTTATTGTTGCTGGATTAACCAGGCGCCAGAATTGGACGCTCCGGGCGCAAGCCTTAAAAGTTGCCATTGCACGGAAGCACAGTTCCCCAAGCCGGTTCGGGGATGTCCGAACCTCAATACTCCAACCCACCCGTGGCGGCCCGTTCCGCCGGTTTTTGAGCCTATAACCCATGACCGAAAGTTTTGCCGAACTGTTTGAACAGAGCCTGGCCGACAAGCAGATGCAGCCCGGCTCCATTGTCCAGGGAATGGTAGTTGAAATCCGGGCTGACGCCGTCGTCGTCAATGCCGGACTCAAGTCCGAAGGGCTGATTCCCATCGAACAGTTTTACAGCGAGGACGGGGTTCTCGAAGTAAAGGTGGGCGATCTGGTCGAAGTCGCTCTGGATGCGCTTGAAGACGGGTTTGGCGAAACCCGGCTGTCCCGCGAAAAAGCCAAACGCGCCCGGGTCTGGACCGCCCTGGAAAAGGCCTTTGAAGGCGAGGAAATCATCAAGGGTCTGATCAGCGGCAAGGTCAAGGGCGGTTTCACCGTCGACATCGGCGAAATCCGCGCCTTTTTGCCCGGTTCGCTGGTGGATGTGCGCCCGGTGCGGGACGCCGCCTATCTGGAAGGCAAGGAACAGGAATTCAAGGTCATCAAGCTCGACCGCCGCCGCAACAATGTAGTGGTGTCGCGCCGGGCGGTGGTGGAGCAGGAATACAGCGCCGAACGTGAAGCGTTGCTCCAGAATCTCCAGGAAGGCCAGATCGTCGATGGCGTGGTCAAGAACCTCACCGACTACGGCGCGTTCCTCGATCTGGGCGGGATTGACGGCCTGCTGCACATCACCGACATGGCCTGGCGGCGAGTCAAGCATCCCTCCGAAGTGGTCGCAGTCGGCGACAACATTCGGGTCAAGGTTCTCAAGTTTGACCGTGACCGCAACCGGGTTTCGCTGGGCCTCAAGCAGTTGGGCGATGATCCCTGGATCGCGCTGGCTCGCCGCTATCCGGTCGGCACCCGGGTGTTCGGCAAGGTCACCAACATCGCTGAATACGGCTGCTTTGTGGAAATCGAAGAGGGCGTCGAGGGTCTGGTTCACGTCTCGGAAATGGACTGGACCAACAAGAACGTCAATCCTAATAAAGTCGTGGCGCTGGGCGACGAAACCGAAGTCATGGTGCTGGATATCGACGAAGAGCGCCGCCGCATCTCGCTGGGCATGAAGCAATGCCAGCAAAATCCCTGGGATGAGTTCGATCAGAATCACGCCAAGGGCGATCGGGTGTCCGGCAAGATCAAGTCGATCACTGATTTTGGCATCTTCATTGGCCTGGATGGCGGCATCGACGGGTTGGTGCACCTGTCCGATATTTCCTGGAACGCTCCTGGCGAAGACGCTGTCCGCCAGTACAAGAAAGGCCAGGATGTCGATGCCGTGGTGCTGGCGGTGGATCCGGAGCGTGAACGCATCTCGTTGGGCATCAAGCAGCTCGACAAAGATCCGTTTTCCAACTTTGTCGCTGATCACCCCAAGGGCGCGGTGATCAAGGGTCGCATCACCTCGGTGGACGCCAAGGGCGCCGTGGTGGATCTGGGCAATGGCGTTGAAGGCTCGCTGCGGGCTTCCGAACTGTCGCGGGAACGGATCGAAGACGCCCGCTCAAGTCTGAAGGAAGGCGAGGAGATCGAAGCCAAATTCATCGGCGTTGACCGCAAGAACCGCACGATTACCCTGTCGATCAAGGCCAAGGACATGGCCGATGAAGCAGAGGTGCTGCAGGACTACAGCCGCAAGTCCAGCACTGGCGCAACCTTGGGCGACATCTTCAAGGAGCAGATGAGCGCTCCGGACGACTGACCGTCTGCCGTGTCCCTCGTGGCGAACCATGATGGGGCGTGGCTGCGTTGGCAGGTTTCAGAAGGATGGCGGCGTGAACGGCGTCGCTGTGGGTATTGCCCGTTGGGGGAAATTTCATGACGAAATCGGAACTGATCGAGATTCTCGCAAATAAGCGCAGCGACATTCCCTACAAGGATGTGGAACAGGCCGTTAAAACCTTGCTGGAACAGATGAGCGAATCGCTAGCGACCGGCGAACGGATTGAAATCCGGGGTTTTGGCAGTTTTTCGCTGCACTTTCGCCCGCCCCGGGTTGGGCGCAATCCCAAAACCGGCGACGCGGTGGATCTATCCGGCAAGTACGTCCCGCATTTCAAGCCCGGCAAGGAATTGCGGGAACGGGTCAACGACCGTCATGGCGGCGGTGGATTTTTTTGACTGCCCTTTGATGGACTAGGCTCCACTGATTTAGCCAGCGATTGACCATCATCCACCGTTCAAAAACCCACAGTGTTCAAGTGGGTTTTTTGTTAAGGGGGCTGGAGCAATAACCCAAAATCGCCATAATGCGCAAACTGCT
>JAJHPN010000248.1 GCA_020890855.1 Candidatus Contendibacter sp.
TCGGCGCCGGATCGCGCTTTTTTCGAACCGCCAGAGTTGATTTCCGAGGAGGTTCCGCCAGAGTCGACTCCCTCGAAGGTTCCGCCAGTGCTCGAACCTGAGCCGCCCATTGCCCAACCGGCGCGGCAGGTCAAACCGGTTGCGCTGGAAACGCCGCTCGAAATTCCCGAGTGGCCAGCAGCGCCACCGGACGCGCCGCCTGGCTCCGCTGAACCGGCTGTCGAAGCGATCAGCTCTGAAGAACTATCAATTCCTGATGACTGGTGGATGGCGCCGCCAAAGCCGCCGGTCATTGCGCCGGCTCCACCAGTTGCTGCGCACGCTGCGGCCAAGCCGCCGACGCCGCCGCTGGTTGTGGTTGCGCCAGCTAAACCGGCTCCTCAACCGCCTTCCGCCCCGCCGGTTGCCGCGCCGCCCGTGGAGACCAGCGATAAAGATTTGTTGCGCGCCTTTCTGGAGGGAGCCGGACTACCCCAGGCGCGGCTGGCCGATGACCGGTTGCTGGAAACCCTGGCCAATCTCGGCGCGATTTTCCGCGAGATGGTTCAGGGACTGGCCGAAATTCTTCGCGCCCGGGGCGATATCAAGGGTGAATTCCGGCTGGACCGGACCACCATTGGCCCGATGGAAAACAACCCGCTCAAGACCCCGCCTGGCCAGCCGCCGCTCCGCATTGAAGAGATCATGGTGCTGCTGCTGGCGCCCCGGCAGGATGCCTATATGTCGCCAGTGCAGGCGGTGCATGAGGCTTTTAATGACATCAAGGCCCATCAGGTGGCGGTCATGGCCGGCATTCAGGCGGCCCTGAACCGCCTGCTGGAGCGCTTCGATCCTGGCAACCTGGAGACCCGTCTCCAGCAGACCGTCTTTGACAGCATCATGCCGGCCAGCCGCAAGGCCAAGTACTGGGATCTGTTTACGGCTGAATATCAGGCTATTGCTCAGGAGGCCGAGGATGATTTCAATGAACTGTTTGGCGATGAATTCGCCCGCGCCTACCAGGAACGGCTGCGCTCCCGGTGAGTCTGGCCGTTGCGGCGGCCATCTGTTGTTTTGCAATCGGGATGCTACGATTTTGGGGATGAAGTCTATCCCCAATATTCTCAACGAAGCGATGAAACGAGCGACGCCGCCATGAGCTGGTACAGCAAGGTCGTATGGTCCGAGGGGATGTTTTTGCGCCCCCAGCATTTCCAGCAGCAGGATCGCTATCTCGAAGCGCTGGTCCGGCAGTCTTGCGGCGATCTGCGCGCCTACTCCTGGGGGATCAGCGGTCTGACGCTGGATCGGGAAGCCCTGGCGCTGGGCAAGATCGCCATTACCGCCGCCCGGGGTCTGCTGCCGGACGGCACCCCCTTTAGCATTCCCGATCACGATCCGCCGCCTGCCCCGCTGGACATCGGCGCCGATGTCCGGGATGCCCGCATTCTGCTGGCGCTGCCGCTGCGGCGGACCGGGATGGCGGACGTCGAGCGCGGCGAGCTGCAAGACACCGCCGCCCGCTACCGGGCCGCCGCGCGTGAGGTGCGCGACAATAATATCGACACCGCCAATAACAGCGCTTTTGTGGAGATTGGCGAGCGTCGGTTGCGACTGTTCCCTGACACCCGCGATTTCAGCGACTACACCTGTATTGGCGTCGCCCAGGTGCGGGAGAAGCGTCCGGATCAGACGGTGGTGCTGGATGACGAGTATCTGCCGCCGTGTCTGGATTGTCGCGGCGTTCCACCGATCAACGGGTTCGTGACCGAAGTGCTGGGCCTGCTGCACCAGCGCGGCGACGCGCTGGCCGAGCGGGTGGCCGGCGCCGGGACCGGGCGTGGCGCCGGGGTGGATATCGCCCAGTTTCTGCGCCTGCAAGCGGTCAATCGCTTTGAACCGCTGTTTGCGCATCTGGCGGCGATGCAGGGCTTGCATCCTGAAGCCTTCTACCAGATTGCGGTGCAACTGGCAGGCGAAATGTCCACCTTCACCGGCAAGACCAAGCGCCGGCCCCCGGGATTCCCGCCCTACGATCACGACGATTTACGGAAAACCTTCGGCATCCTGATGACCGAACTGCGCCGCTCTCTCAGTCTGGTTGAGGAACAGGCGGCGATCCGGATTCCTATCGAGGAGCGCCAGTACGGCATCCGGGTGGCGATCATCACCGACCGCGAGCGGCCCCTGCTGACCAAAGCCACGTTCATTCTGGCGGTGCGGGCCGATATGGCGACCGATCTGTTGCGGGCCCGGTTTCCAACCCAGGTCAAGATCGGTCCAGTCGAGCGAATCGCCCAGTTCGTCAATCATCATCTACCCGGTATCGGGGTCAGCGCCCTGCCGGTGGCGCCGCGCGAGATTCCCTACCAGTCCGATTTCATCTACTTCCGACTGGATCGCAGCAGCGAATTCTGGAAACAGATTCTCAGTTCCGGCGGTTTCGCCTTTCATGTCGGCGGCGAATTCCCGGGGCTGGATATGGCGTTCTGGGCCATTAAAGAGGCAGAGTAACGAACCGTGACTATTGACGACCCGTTTGCGCCCGCCGGCAGTGACGGCGATGGCGACCGCACCCTTATCCGGCCAATACCCGGTGGGCGTCGCCCCGGTCCGGGAGCGGCGCCCACCCCGCCGCCGCGTCCGGCCAGCCCGCCGCCCATGGAAACTGCGCCGATCTCGCCTGGCGTCGGTCTCAATCCGCTGGAAGCAGCGGCGGCCCCATTGCTCAGTCTGATCATGCGCCTGAAAAACACCGCTTCGCATCCTGAACCGGATCGGTTGCGCCAGCGGATGATCGACGAGGTCAAGGAATTCATGGTCAACGCCCGCAACGCCGGCATCCACGAGAAAACCGCCTTCCGCGCACGCTATGTATTGTGCACCACGCTCGATGAGGTGGTGCTCAACACGCCTTGGGGCCGGGCCAGCCAGTGGAGCGAGAACAGCCTGCTGATCACGTTCCATAACGAAACCTGGGGCGGTGAAAAATTCTTTGAGTTGCTCGACGCCATCATTCTCGACCCGCGCAAGAATCTGTACCTGCTGGAACTGATGTACCTGTGCCTGGCGTTTGGCTTTCAGGGTCGTTACCGACTGCTGGACAACGGGCGCAGCCGGCTGGAGGAACAGCGGGAGCGGGTCTACAACGCCATCCGCACCGCTCACGGCGAGTTCGAGCGGGAACTGTCTCCGCACTGGCGCGGCGGCGGCGAACAGCGCAACCCGCTGATTCGTTATGTTCCGTTATGGGTGGTGGCGGCGGTGGCGGCGCTGCTGCTGCTGCTGGCTTACGCGATCTTCGACTGGCTGTTGAACGACGCTTCCGATCCGGTGCTGACCGCACTCAGCAGCATCCGCGAGGAACCAGTCGCGATGGTGCGGCGTGGCGGCGTCGTGGCTGCCGCCGCGCCAGTCCCCCAACCGCAGGTCAACGCTGGTCTGGCCCAGGTCACCCAGAACTTGCGGACCTTCCTCGATCCGCAGATCCGCGCCAACAAGGTCTCGGTGCTCGAGGCCGCCGACCGAACCACGGTCCGCATCAATGGCGACGGGCTGTTTGATTCGGGCAGCGCCAACGTCAAACCGGCATTTCTGCCGCTGCTGGTGCAGATCGGCAAGGAACTCAACACGGTGCAGGGTAAAGTGCTGGTCACCGGCCATACCGACAACATTCCGATTCGCACCCTGCAATTTCCATCCAACTGGCATTTATCCAAGGCCCGCGCGGACAGCGTGGTGGCGATTCTGGCCGCCGGCAGCGCCAATCCAGGGCGGTTCTCCAGCGATGGGCGCGCCGATACCGAACCGGTCGCTCCCAACGATACCCCGCAAAACCGGGCACTCAACCGGCGGGTCGATATCATCCTGCTGGCTCGCGTCAACTAGGTCGGGATTATGAACAAGGCCCTGCGCTTCCTGAAAAGTCCCTGGTTTATCGGCGTCACCGGCCTGCTGGCCGTCGGCGCGCTGATCTGGTACCTCGGCCCGCTGGTCGCGGTCGCCGGCAACACCCCGCTGGCGACCGACGCCGGCCGGGTCTGGACCATCATGACCGTCGGCGGTATGTACGGTCTTTATCAGCTCATCTATTACATCGACGCCCTGAAGCGCAATCGCGCCATTCTGACCGATCTGGCTGGCCAGGCCGGCGCCATGGGTAGTAGTGG
>JAJHPN010000221.1 GCA_020890855.1 Candidatus Contendibacter sp.
CCATCGCTGCCGGCATCGACGACCCGGACATCATCGGGCAGGCGGCTCCGGCGCAACGCCTCGGCAATCTGCGGCCCAGCGCCATCATCGCCGTGGAGCAGGTTGCCAAAACAAAACACGCCCCGCGCCAACATCAGACGCCCAGCCGAACCCGGTGGCGGGTCTGGCCGCCCGCATCAAGAAAATGCACGGTGCAAACCAGACACGGATCATGGGAGCGAATGACATGGGCGATTTCCAGCGGATCGTCAGGATCGCGCACCGGAACGCCGATCAGGCTTTGTTCCCAGTGACCGGGCGTTCCGGCGCCGTCGCGTGGCGAAGCATTCCAGGAGGTCGGGGTAATCACCTGATAGCGGTCGAATGCGCCGTCCCGGATGCTGATCCAGTGACCCAGCGCGCCACGGGCGGCGGTCAACAACCCGGCCCCGCGCCCGTCCCGTTCGGCTCCACGCGGCGGCAGCGTAATGTGTGGCTCATGCCGTCGCGCCGCCAGTTGGTTGAAAGTCTGACGCAGGAAGCGCAGCAAGTGGGTCATGCGCCGCAGCCGCGCCAGTTGCCGCAGCCCGGCGTTGCCGCCCGCCCGGCGGTGCAAACTGCGGATCAACGGATCGCCATCTACCAGCAGATCGGCGAGTGGGCCGGTTTGCATGACCGCGCCGCCGTAGCGCGGCGCTTTGGCCCAGGAATAGCGGTCGCTGGCCGGCTGATAATCCGGCACCGTTTCCCCCGCCAACGGATGCTTGCCGCCCGGATAGGGCCGGAACCAGGAATAGCGGACATGTTCGTCAATCCGGGCCGGCTCCAGCGGAACCACCGGCGAGTCGCCGCCGCGCCACACGCCGGGCATGAGCCAGTGACTGCGGCCCACCGCCGGTTCGGGGCATGGAAATGCGCCGAACGCCAGCATCAGCGGCGAACCGGAACCGATGGCGTCCAGACCGGCGAACCGGGCGGCCTGATCGAGCAACGCCAGCGCTGTGGCGGGCCGCATCGCCAGCCACTCGCTCAGCGCGTCGGCGTCGGCCAATGCCAGCCATTCCTCCAGATCGCCGCCGAGCAGGCGCTGTTCTACCCAGCGAGTCACTTCAGCCACCAGACTCTGACCATCGACGATCTTCCGCGCCGTCGCTTCCGCCGTGACTCCGCCGGGCGTCATGTGCGAGGAATGCGGCCATTGCCCGGCCAGCAGGGCGACGATTTCGATGATCCGGCGGGAATAGCGCAGGGTTTCCCGGTGCGCCCAGCCCTGGAACGGGGCGAAAGCGGCGACGGTGGCTGCCCGCGCTGAAGATCCCGCATAGCGGTCGTGGCAGAAATCCGGGGCAAAAAACAGGAAGGTCTGCCGCAGGTCGCTTTGAATGATTTCCGCCATCAGGCTGGCGTTGCGGATATGAACTGCGTTGCTTGGCGGCGCGACGCCCCAGGCGTCTTCGAGGGCGAGCACGGCAGCGTAGAGGTGAGCGGTGCTGCAAATTCCGCAAATCCGGGGAGTGATGACCAGCGCATCCCGTGGGGCGCGGCCGATCATGATCTGCTCAAAGCCCCGATAAGTGGTTCCGACGCAACGCGCCTCGACGACCCGCCCATCCTCGACCTCGACTTGGAACGTCAGATCGCCTTCCACCCGGTTCAAATCCAGTTCCAGCTTTACTCGCGTCATCGCTCAAGGCTCCATGGTCCGGCGGATCAGGCGTTCTGGAGCCGCTTCCTGGGCCAGGTCCTTGTAGGCCATATAGTGGGCGCGCTCAACGCCGAGCGGCAATTCCAAGGGAATATGGCCGAGCTTTTCGGTTCGGAACAGGTGGCCATCGCGGGGAAAGGTGGGCGAGGTGCAGCCGAAACAGGGGACGCCGGCGCGGGTTTTGCTGCTGCGGCTGTTCCACAATTCCTGATTGCAGGGCGCCAAGGTCAGCGGTCCCTGACAGCCCAGGTTGAAAAACAGGCAGCCCCGCCCGCCCAACGCGGCGTCTTCGACATCGTACTCATGATATTCATTGCGGGTGCAGCCTTGGTGAACAGTGGTGGTGAAGAAGTCGGTCGGGCGCTGCCACAGGTCCAGCGCCAGCGACATTCCTCGCAGCAGGAACGCCAGCGCTTTGGTAATGGTGTTCGGATGAGTGGGGCAACCGGCCAGATTGATCACCGACAATCCGCTCCGGCTGCGCCACTCGGCGGGCAACAGGCCGCCGGGCGTCATGCCGGCGAATTGCATCCCAACGCAGTCAGCGGGATTAGGCGGCGCGGCGTGAACTCCACCATAGGCGGCGCAGGTTCCTACCGCCAGGACATACTGAGCCCTTCCGGCCAGTTCGGCGATCACGTCTTTTTTGCCCCGACCACCCAGCGGATCCCAGAGCCCGGTGTTGCGTGGGGCGGTGATCAGGCTGCCTTCGACGCACAGGATATCCAGCGGGGTCCGATCCGCGGTGACGTCGGCGATGATCTGCATCAACCGTCGGGTTGAACCGGTGGACAAGGATGGCTGCCAGAGCAGTTCCAGCCCCTCGTCCATCAGTTGCTCCAGGGGCGGATTGTCGGCGCACAACAGGGAGAGGGTGTCGCCTCCGCACGCGCCTGCCTGGATCCATAGCAATTGCATCATTGACTCTCCTCGGTCATTCGCTTTTTCTGGGTTGCGGGTTCGACGGGCAAAACCAATTACCAATAGATTTTAGAGCAAATTTCAAGAGGCAGGAGCCAGCGCTGTTGGCGATTTCAATGCGTTATCGCCAGCAGCGCTGGCTCCTTAACAACTGAATCCCTATTGAGAAAGAGGTGGCTAAGGTTGTGCTCGCTTCATCGCCAGCCCCTCCAGATGAATCCGCCGGGCTTCAGCTTTTCGCGTCCGTTCCTGTCGGCGGCAGGCGCGACACCGCACCGCAGTGGTCCAGACATCGCCTTGAGCGACTTCATACCACCAGCGTTGTTGCGCCGCTGTCCAGATTTCTTCTACTCCGCAATCTTTGCAATGGAAGGGCCGATCTTGGTAATAGCCACGCCGGACAAAATCGGGAATGCCGTAGCTGGTCGTAGCCCGCAACCGGACCGGCGTGACTTCAACGGTTCCGGCAGGACGATCCACGGGTCGGGCGTTGACTGCACGAGTCTTTTTAACGATACGGCGCAGCCGCTGTGCTTTGATTTCCTGACGGCGTTGCTTATTGCTCTTCATATTCTGGGTTTTTGTCCGGTTAATTGGCGCACAACTTGCCTTAATCCGTTATCAGCAATGGGTTAATGATTGACGACAATTTCCATCACCTTAATCTGGAGAAAAACAATGGCCGATTCAAGTCTGTCGCCTTTGCGCAACTGGATTGTCGCGGAGCTGAAGCGAATGATCCCGATTCCGGGAACTACTATCTGGTCGGATTCAAAACAAGACGCGGCCTACTTCACGCAACTGACGGGCGCGACCCAGAAATCTTTGGAGGCAAATTGGAGGATCCCCGGTAACCGGTTCACCACATGCAGTTCCTTTCTCCCCATATTTGCCACCACAATCCGCAGGGCCGGCATGCTACCGCTGGAAACGGTCAACAAATTTGGCTTCAAAAACACGATCGCCCTGCATGGTTTCGCGCTTAACAGCGAGGTTGGATGGGTTCCTTATTCAGGGAGTCCGGCAGGAGCCAAACCGGGCGATTTTTTCCAGCTCGGCCACGGAGGATGGACCGATCATGTCGGCGTCATTCTGGAAATTGAAGATGGACAGTGGAGCCTGGTCGCGGGGGGAGCTGGCGGGCCAAGTTCTAAACACGACGGCGTGAAGAGAACCGCCCTCCAACCGATTCCGGGCGGACTTATGGGATGGTTGGATGTGGATGTCTACTTTCAAGGCTGGTCCGATGATCCTTATGCTTGATGGGTAGCCATCAAGACGGTCGCTTGACAAGCTTGATTTGCGTATTTAGGTAGCAGGACTTTCGCTGAACTACATTTTTTCCGTCATACCCGCCTTCGCGGGTATGACGGAAAGCGGGAGCCATGCATATGAAAACCTGCCGAGAGTGGGTATAAGCAATTCGCTCCGCCGCCTGGATTGCCGCTCACATTGGACAATATCCGCACCAAGTTCCCGCAGCCTGTCCTTGGCGAACAGGCCCAGATCAGCGCAGGACCATTCGCCGCCGGTCCAGCCTGACCCGGTTTATAACAACAACCCGCCCACAATGACCCACAGATAACTGCTCATTAGTTTTCGGCAACCGGACTTGACAAGGTGATAGCGAAAA
Source organism: Candidatus Contendibacter sp. (assembly GCA_020890855.1). Classification (GTDB taxonomy): domain Bacteria; phylum Pseudomonadota; class Gammaproteobacteria; order Competibacterales; family Competibacteraceae; genus RXIV01. The sequence continues at coordinate 4,239 of JAJHPN010000221.1, forward strand.
TTCCATCTGGTTCAGTGCTGCTTGTTTTTCCGGATGTGTTTTTTCATCTGTAGCCACCATTTTTTCAGCGGCCCTCAGCACTGCTGACCTCACTTCGCAAGAATCAAACCGTGCCAATATGCTTAGTTACTTTCCCACATGAAAATGATTTAAATGACCATGAAGATCGATGACTTCAAAACAACTCTGGCTGGATGTTCCTCCGAATTATTGGATGCATATATTGACGCTTGCCAAGAAGAGCTTGCAATCCGAAAGCTCAAGGAAACGCTCAAGCATCTGGATAAGGCGCAACTGAGAATCCTGTTGCCCGCCTTTCGGCAGTCGCTCCTTAAAATGATCCGCCTCCCAGAGTAAAATCGATTTGCCGTAATGCCTATCGCTCACTACCCAATCTAGCTATGGAGCGGGATCAAACGGCGCATCGTCGCTATGAATCGGTTTCTGGTTGATCTTGCAGCCTGCCCCCACAGTACCAAACCCAAGCCCGCCTCCCCATACACATACCCAATCCCATACGGCGGATCGCTCACGACCGCATCCACCTGTTTGCGAATTAGCGGCAACAGTTCCAACCAATCGCCGAGGTACAATGTGGCGTTGCCGATGATGACGGGCGTCATGCGGCTTTCTTTAAGCCAACCAGATCGCCCACATTCTCAAGACCGAAATCCTTAGGATCAACACCGGCCTCGTCCGCCAAGCTGGACAGTTGCGAAAGTATTTCGTAATAAGCCATCGCTCGGCCTTGGTTATAAATGGTTTCCTGATTGATGAGCTTAGCCCGCTCAATCAGCGTTGCTACTGCTTCTTGCAGTATGTATTGATAATCATCTTGTTTATCCATTTTATCGCTCCAGTAAAATGCCTTTCAGTATTTCGATTTTCATTTTGAAGTCAATAATTTCTTCGGGCCACAATGTGGTTATCAAATGCGTTAAATGCGGCTGCTTAATATCTTCGCTAACATAAAGCATTGGATGATTTATTTTGTCCTTATGTTCCTCAATTCGCTTTTCAAACGATCGGATTGATTTTTCGATTTCTGGCGTTCTTATGCTGCGATAGCGCTTATAAACGCCGTGATGCCTGCCTCCATCCTTCGCCGCCTCATACGCATTGGACACTGCTGCGCCTGCTTGGGTTGCTGTTGCTGGCGAAAGTATATCCCCTACCCGCTTCTCCTTCTCTTTCAAAATCGCCTCCAACCGCGCCAGCCGATCTGCTCCCGGATTGTAGTCCTACCCCGGATTAATCCCCCTGGGCGCTTGTTCCGTAATCCCGGTGCGTTGGTTGGTCCAAGGCTGACGGTTGAACGGCGGCGCGGTGGTGCGAACCGGCATGGTAGCGGCGAGACGATGCCCGGTCGGCAGTTCGGTTTCGGGCCCAGCTCTTGAGTGGCGGCGCTGGGCGGGGCTTGAGTCCCGGTTTTCAGCAGCTTCTCGTATTCGTACTGAGTGACGGGGCGAATTCGGCATTTGTAGCCGCAGCCGTTCGGGACGAAGTGGGTTTACCACCACGGATCATCGACGGGGAGCAGCGTCCCGTGCCAGGCCTGATGCTCCGGGCGATGCTTGCGGATATGGAAAAGATTTGCAGGAGACCGCGTCCGGGTTTCCTCCAGCCGTAGCGTCGATCAGCGATTAACGGGATGGGCTGGTCATCAATCCATAAACCCGGGCGGTGGTTCTAAGCCATTGCAGCGGGTCACTTTTCAAAGATGGTCCCCGGCCCGGTTCAGGAAAACAGGGTGACGACAGCCTGACGATTCAGTTTTCCAGCGCCAGTCAGCGGCAATTCGGCCACCGACCGGATATGCTTGGGAACCTTGTAATCGGCCAAATAATCCCGGCAAAAGGCTTTGAGTCCCTCTTCCGTAGCGCTCTTGCCGGCATGAAAAATCACCAGTGCGACCGGCGCTTGTCCCCATTGAAGGTCCGGAATGCCGGCGCAAATCGCCCCAGCGACGGCAGGATGTTTCATTAAGGCTTGTTCGATTTCCTCGGGGGAAATGTTTTCTCCTCCAGAGATGAACATGTTGTCGGCTCGTCCTTTGATGAATATCAAGCCGTCCTGATCCTGCACAGCCAAGTCTCCCGTATAAATCCAGCCATCCTGATCGATGATGGTCTCGGTCCGCGCCGGATCATTGAGATAGCCGTCAAAGTTATGCGGGCTGCGCAGACACAAAACACCCAGTTCACCGGGCGGGACTTCGCACCTGGATTCCTGATCAATAATTTTGGCATCGCAATGAAACATGGAAGTGCCGATGCTCGCCGAATTCGCCAGCAACTCGTCCAGAGCATCGGAGCGGGCGATATAAGCAAAATTGGAGGGGCCAGCCTCCGTCATCCCGTAGGTTTGACTAATGGGAATACCTTTATCCAGGAAGGTTTGCATCACCGCTTTTGAGCAAGGCGCAGCGGCAGTGGTGATCGCCTTCAATTGGGAAAAATCGGTACTCTCGAATTTTGGATGGGCGATCAGGAATTGCAGCATGGCTTCCACCGCACCAAAATTCTCGACGCGCCCCTCATGAATCAGATCAAGTATCAGGCCAGCATTGAATTCGCGCAGCAAGACACTGGTGATGCCGGCATGAAACAGCGGCGTAAAGGTATTCCATCCGCCAATATGAAAAAACGGGAATGTGATGAGCACCTTTTGGTAGGACCCGGCGAGGCCGGTGGCGAGGATGTCGACCGAATTCCAGATCATCTGCCGATAAGACACGATGCAAATTTTCGGCGCTGCCGTCGTGCCACCCGTATGGACGTACAAACACCGATCATTCATCGCCAACGGCATGTTCACCTCGCGGGGATCGGTTTTCAGGATGACGTTTTCGAAAAAGTTTTGGTCATCATCAATGTTGATCACGGATTGAACTGAGGCGGGAACCGATAAGGTCGAAATCAGTTCAGCAAATGGCTGTTCATGAACCAGGACGCGAGGCTGGAGACGCGCCATCAGATCATCCAATTCCGGCTTTTTCAGCCGCTGGCTCAGTGGGGCTAAAATAATCCCCAATTTTCCGCAGGCCAGATAAAGGTCAATGGCTTCAACTCGGTTGCGGCAGATCAGGGTGAGGACATCGCCTTTATGCAGGCCCAGTGCGTCGGTCAGATAAGTCCCTACCCGACAAGCCCGGTGGTTCATTTCCTGAAAGGTGTAGGTCTTTTGGGTGAATGAGTCATACAGGGCAGTCCGATGGGGCGTTAGGGCCATGCGGCGTCCCGCCCAATCGCCCACCCAGTTCATGGGAAGATCGTCATAATTTTGAATGGATTCCATGAGAATCTCCTTTGATCAACTGTAGGAAAACCTAATGAAAAGAGCTAAACGCCGCTTGCCAACCCAGATATTGTTGATTAGCGTTGCATCCAACCTGATTTTTGTTCAGCAAGCAGCGATTCACTGCCGTGCGCAGACTGAATTATCGCCCCAACAACGATAGCAACCAGTGCGGCGATTACCAGATATTTCATGGTTCGCCTCCGCGCCTTCAGGCCATGCCTGCTACATCGCCAGCGCCACCTCGTAACGACGGAGCGCTTGGTCGTAATAGGATCCCTACGTAATATGAGCCTTCCACAGGCGGAATCGGGGGCGTCTGCACTTCAGACGAAGACATGAGCGTGTTTATTGACTGGGATGGCTATAGCCAGTGCAAACCGAATTGGGGCCAGCGACGAATAACGAATGATGGCGACGGGCGGCGATGGCGATGAGGACAACCCGTTCAGTCAAGGCGGGACAATTTCACAATCAGCGCAGCAGCGCTATAGCAGCGCAGCGGATCACAGTTTAAAAAACCACCCCTCCCGCAGGGAGAGGGGTGGGCGATAGCAACTAGGCGACCGGATGGCGCAGTTGCGGATTGGCGATAGGCGGCTTCACCGAGTAATCGTAGAAGCCCTTATTGGTCTTGCGGCCCAGATAGCCGAGCTGGACCAGGCGGGTCAGGGTGTGCGGTGGAGAAACATGCGGCTGGTGCATGTCCTGATAGATGTTCATGGTCATCGCCTCGACCACGTCCAGCCCGATGTAGTCGGCCAGTTCAAACGGCCCCATCGGATGCGCGGCGCCGGACTTCATCGCATGGTCAATGTCGGCAATGGTGCCGGTGCCCATTTCCAGCAGCCGAATCGCGCTCAACATATACGGGGTCAGCAACCGGTTGACGATGAAGCCGGTGGTGTCCTGAACGATCACCGGGTCCTTGCCCAGCTTCTTGCAAAGCTGATCCAGCGTGGTGATGGTGTCTTCCGAGGTCTCGAAGGCATGGATGATCTCGACCAGCTTCATCACCGGGGCCGGATTGAAGAAATGCAGACCGGCCACCCGTTCGCGGTATTTGCAGACCGCCATCAGCGCCGTCACTGACAGCGTCGAGGTGTTGGTGGTCAACAGCGCCTGTGGCGAGACGATGCTTTCCAGTCGCCGGAACAGCGCTTTCTTGATTTCCTGGTCTTCGATAATCGATTCGATGATCAGATCGCAGTCAGCGACTTCAGCTTCGCTGGTGGTGAAATGCAGCAAACCGAGGGTGGAGTCCTTCTTCTCAACGGTCATTTTGCCGCGCTCGACCATCTTGCTGAGCGACTTGTCCAGTCCGGCCCGAATCTTGTCAGTTGAACCCGGCGTCGCCTTGACCGCGACCGTCGGAATGCCCGCCTGCGCACAAACCTGCGCTACACCCAAACCCATCGCGCCACAGCCCATGACGCCAACTTTCTTGATTTCCATCGTTTATTCCTTTCTGGTTGATTATGACTGACGAGGGTTTCCGGCATGGCTTCATGCCGGCATTAAAGCTCAATTTTTGAGTAGGTTAATCGTTAACGGTGCTTGAAGTCGGCTGGCCGCTTGCTGGAGAAAGCATCCATGCCTTCCTTCTGATCGGCGGTGGCGAACACGGCGTGGAAGGTGCGCCGCTCGAACAGCAACCCTTCGGCCAGCGTGGTTTCATAAGAACGGTTGATACATTCCTTGGTCATCATCACCGCCGGCATTGAATAGCTGGCGATGGTTTCGGCCACCTTGACCGCTTCCTCGATCAACTCGGCGACCGGTACGATCCGGCTGACCAGTCCGGCCCGTTCCGCTTCCTGAACATCCATCATCCGCCCGGTCAGGCACAGTTCCATCGCCTTCGACTTGCCGATCAACCGGGTCAGCCGCTGGGTGCCGCCCGCGCCGGGCAGGATGCCGAGCTTGATTTCCGGCTGGCCGAATTTGGCGGTGTCGGCGGCCAGAATGAAGTCGCACATCATCGCCAGTTCACAGCCCCCGCCCAGCGCGTAACCGGCGACGGCGGCGACAATCGGTTTGCGGCAGCGACTGGCCCGTTCCCAGTTGCGGGTGATGAAGTTGCCCTGGTAAGCGTCCATGTAGGAATAATCCTTCATCCCCTTGATGTCAGCCCCGGCGGCAAAGACCTTTTCACCGCCAGTCAGCACGATGGCGCGAATCGCCACATCGGTCTCGACGGCATCCAGCGCGTGGGTCAGTTCGTCCATCAGGTCATTGGACAGCGCGTTGAAAGCCTTGGGGCGGTTGAGGGTGATCAGGGCGACCGGGCCACGGGTTTCGAGCCGAATGTTCTCATAATTCATGCGTTGTTCTCCTTCCCGACGGGAGGTTGGGCGAGGGCGGGCTGGCGCGAAAATAACCATCGTTAAACTGCCATTATAAGCGAGAATCCACCAAGGCGGGATGAATTAACCAGCTAATTCGTACCGTCATTTGCCCATTCAACCGCCTGCCGCCGGTTTGACCCTGTTGGGTTTAAGTGCCATATTGCCGCGCCTTAAATCGTTCCGGGAATCGCCCCCGCTGTTTCCCCGCTTTTCAAATCAAACCCTGCCTGAAGCTGTCCAATGAAACGAGAGCCGATTAGTCCCTATTTCGATATCAAGACCGATGCCGACGGTCATCAGTACATGGAAGTGTATCTGGAGGGCATTGCCCTGTTGCGGTTGGTATTGAGCAATAAAGGCACCGCCTTCACCGAGGATGAACGGGTCGCGCTGGGGCTGGACGGACTGTTGCCGCCACAGGTCAACACCCTGGAACAGCAGGTGGAGCGGGTGTATCGCGGCTTTCTGCGCGAACCGGATCCGATTGGCAAGTATCAGTATTTACGCGCCTTGCAGGAGCGGGCCGAAACCCTGTTTTACGCGCTGCTGGAGCGGCATCTCGAAGAAATGATGCCGATCATCTACACCCCGACCGTCGGGCAGGCGGTGCAGCAGTTCAGTCACCTGTACCAGAATCCGCGCGGGCTATCGTTTTCGCCGCTCAACATCGACCGCGCCGCCAAGGTGGTGCGCAACTTCCCGTGGAACGACGTACGGATGATCGTCGCGACCGATTCCTCGGCGATTCTCGGCATTGGCGATCAGGGTTACGGCGGGCTGGCTATCGCCATTGGCAAACTGGCGCTGTACACCATCGGCGGCGGCATTGACCCCTTCCACACCATGCCGGTCAAGCTGGATGTCGGCACTGACCGGCTGGAACTGCTCAACGACGAGTTCTATCTGGGGGTCCGGCAGCGGCGGCTGCGCGGCCAGAATTATCTGGTCTTTCTCGACAAGTTCGTCAGCGCGATCCGCGACCGCTGGCCGCGAGCGGTGATCCAGTGGGAAGACCTGGCCAAGGAAGTCGCCTTCACCGTGCTGGAGCGCTATCGCAAGCAATTGCCATCCTTTAACGATGACATTCAGGGCACTGGGGCGGTGGCGCTGGCCGGTCTGCTGTCCGCCAGCCGACTGAAAGGCGAGTCGTTGCGCGATCAACGGATCGTCATTCTTGGCGCGGGCGCGGGCGGGATTGGCGTGGCCTGGGCGATTAGCCAGGGCTTGATGCGGGAAGGCTTGAGCCGGGAAGAAGCCCGCGATCGAGTGTGCGTGCTGGATTCGCGAGGCCTGCTGGTGGAAGGGCGCAATGTTGAAGCCTACAAGCAGGACTACGTGCAGCCGCTGACCAAAATCGCCGACTGGCCGATCGCCAATGAAGTGCCGACCCTGCTGGAAACCATTGAACACACCAAGGCGACCGTGCTGCTGGGTCTGAGTGGCCAGACCGGCGCATTCAATCACCCGGTGGTGCAGGCGATGGCCCGCAACACCGCCCACCCGGCCATTTTCCCGCTGTCCAATCCGACTTCGGCCTGCGAGGCGTTGCCGGAAGATATTATCGAATGGAGCGAAGGGCGGGCGGTGGTGGCGTCCGGCAGTCCGTTCCCCGATGTGGTTCATGACGGTCGGACCCATCATGTCGGTCAAGGTAACAACGCCTTCATTTTTCCGGGACTGGGGTTGGGAGTGATGCTGGCCGAATGCCGGGAGATTACCGACGGCATGGTGCTGGCGGGGGCCTATGCGCTGGCCGAATATACCGCCGCCGCCCATGTGCAGAGCGGGCGGGTGTATCCGCCGGTGCGGGAACTGCGCGAAGTCAGCATCCGGGTTGGGGTGCGGGTCATTGAGCAGGCTCTCAAGGAAGGGGTGGCGGGCAATACCGATCTGGCCGGGTGCGATCTGGACGCCTATCTGCGCGCCCGGTTCTGGAAACCGCGCTATCTGCCCATCGTGCGCGGCGATCATACCGCTATGATCGACCATCCCGATTATCCCAAGGCGGAGTGAGACGCCTATCTAAAAACACCCCTTTCCCTGTGGGAGAGGGGGTGGGGGTGAGAGCCTCTTTTCAGAGGCTTAGAAGCGGTCGAAAAATACCTCTAAAACGCTCACTCCACCGACACCCCGAAGCCGGAGGATTCAAGCTGGCTGCGGGTCATCATCGGAATGCTGCTCTCATAGCTGCGCCGCACCTGCCGACTGACCCGCGCCGATAAATCCGCTGATCCGGCGGCGTTGGCGCGCACTGTGAAGCTCAGGGTAATCCCGGTGGACTGGTAGACCCGCATGGCGCCGTCCAGCAAGGTTTGCCGGTTGATGATCCGTCCGGTGTAGCCATTCAGCACCTTCATGATTTCGGAACGGTCCACGCCGCTGATTGAACCGTCCACCTGCACGGTGCGGATTTGCCACTCGTTGGCCCGCGCTGGCGCAACCGGGCTGGTTGATGGCGTCGGCGTTGCCGACGCTATGCGGTCGAGTTCAACCGGCAGCGCTACATCCTCATCGGCGATCCGCACCGTGACCCGCCGGGTTTCATACTCGCGGGCCGAGACTTCGACCGTATAACTGCCGGGCGGCAGCGCGACGCCGGGGCGGTAGGTCGCTGGAGCATTGACCAGTCGCACCCTGGCGTTTGGTGGATCAGGGCGCACCGTCAACCGGTACTGAGTGGGCTCAATGCGCGGGTTCAGCGCCACTGGCAGCGTCAGATCGTCGTCCACAATCCGCGCGGTCGCCTGTTTCGATTCGTAACCTGGTTGCGAAACCTCGACGGTGTAATTGCCGGGCGAAAGCATCACGCCGGGACGGTAAGCCGTCCTGGTTCCGCGCAGCCGCACCTCAGCGCCGGGCGGATTGGTCTGCACAAACAACCGGTATTGACTCAGTTCCGGCAGCTTGGCGAGAACCACCGGGATGGTCAGGTCATTGTCAGTGATCCGCACGGTCACCGGTTTGGATTGATAGCCGGACTGGGAGACGTCAATGGTATAGCTGCCCGGCGCCAGCAGTACGCCCGGCTTGTAGGCGGTTTTGACCCCGCGCAGCCGCACCTGGGCAGTGGGCGGATCCGGATGCACCGTCAGTCGGTACTGGGCGGGCGGCGGCGGTTGAGCAACAGCCGGTTTCCGGGTCAGCGTCACCGGCGCCGTCACATCGCTGCTGACGATTTGCACCTTCACCCGCTGGCTCTCATAACCGGATTGGGCGATTTCGACCGTATAGTCGCCCGGCGCCAGTTGCACCCCCGGTCGATAGGGCGTTTTGACGTTCAGCAACCGCACTTCGGCATTCGGCGGATCGGGTTGCACGGTGAGGCGATACTGCGCCGGCGCTGGGGGAGGAGCCGCCGGCGCCGGGGCGAGGGTTACCGGCACCGTCACTTCGCTATCCACAATCTGCACCGGAAATCTGCGGGGCGTGTAGCCATCCCGCGTCACTTCGATCTCGTAATCGCCGGGTGGCAGCGCTACTCCCGGTTGATAGGCCGGCGAGCCGCCGAGCAAGCGGATTTGCGCATCCGCCGGTTCCGGGCGAACGGTCAAGCCGTAACGAGCCTTGTCCAGGACGACCGTCACCGCCATATCGCGGTCGCTGATCCGCACCGCTTCCTTGCGCGCGATATAACCGGGCTGAGTGGCTTCAACCTGATAGTCGCCGGGCGGCAGCCGCATGCCGGGCTGATAGGGCGTTGGGTAATTCAGCAAGCGGACGCTGGCGTTGTCCGGTTCAGTGCGAATGGTCAAGGCGTAGGTTTGGGGCGGTTCCGGCGGGGCCGTGATCATGGCCGCCAGTTCGTTAACCTTGATCTGGATCGCATCGATATCCTTGCCTTGAATCTGGCCGCTCCGCAGCAATGAAGCGGTTTTGGTATCGATCAACCGGGCGGTTACGGTAATCAGGTCGCCCAGTTTGTAAACACCGCCAGTCACGACGGCATCTACTTCATAACGCTGGCCTAATTCGGCGGCGGTTTTAGGGTCGAGCAAACCAGTCGATCCCAGCTCCTGGGTTTTAGCGATCTTGGCCGCCGCCGATAGCGGTAACCGATCCTTGAGGGTAAAGCGACCGGTGTTGGCGATCGCTGACATCATCAAATCGGCAATAATGGCGCCCGCCTGTTCATTCAAATCGCCCCGGACGCTGAATTCGACCACGGTCGCTGTCACCCGCTGCTCGGGTTGAGATTGACCGCCGACCGCCCAAGCGCCCGCTGGCAACCAGAGCGCCAGCAACACCAACATCTTCAGTACGGTCTTGCTCATCCTGCTGTCTCCCACACCCATGCTCATCATTTACCACCTTTAACCGGTGCTTACGGATCCAGCGCTAACCGGAATCCCAAGTCGAACTTTCCATATTCCGGCGCCGCCGGGAAGCGATAAGCGAACCGCACCAGGCCTGGATAATCGGACCAGGAACCACCGCGCAACACCCGCCGGCCGCCGGTCGCTGCATTCCGGGGAGCGCAGCGGGTTTCTCCGCCGACATAGGCGCTATCGTATTCGGAACAAGTCCATTCGGCGACGTTGCCCAGCATGTCGTACAAACCGAAGGCGTTAGCGGCGTACTTGCCGACCGGGGCCGCTGCAACATACCCATCCTGGCAAGGATAGTTAGCCCAGTTGAAGGGTTTGACCTTGCGGGCGGTCTCGTCATAGATATTGGCGTGCTGGCAGGCCTGGTTCGGGTCATCGCCCCAAGTGCGGGAATTGGTTTTGCCGGCGCGCGCCGCATACTCCCATTCCGCTTCGGTCGGCAGCCGGAATCGCAGGCTGGTCTTAGCCGATAGCCAGTCGGCATAGGCGACCGCCTCCTGCCATTTGACCCGAACTACTGGTTGGTTGGGCGCATTCAGATCCTGAGTTTCATAGCTGCCGCTGTCATGACCCGGTTCGAATTGTCGATACTCGGCATTGGTCACTTCCGTCCTGCCCAGCCAGAAACCCTTTGGGCACACCTGATGCGGCGCTTCATTGATGCTGCGGTCCTTTTCTGTTTCCAGACTGCCCATAGTGAAGCAGCCGGGTGGAATCCAGACCAGCGCCATGCCGGTGATCGGTTCCAGGTAAATCTGGCCGGATCGAGGATTGGTGGGCAACGCGGCGGCGGATGTCCCAGCGGGTTTTGTCGTTCCAGTGGTTCCAGTGATTCCGGCAGTTCCAGTGCTTGCAGTAGTTCCGGTAGTTCCGGTAGTTCCAGTGGATATCGGTGGGCGCGGTGGCGTTCGCATGAGCCAGAATGCGCTCCCGCCACCCACAATCGCCACTGCCGCCAACGCTCCGACTCCCCAGCGCCAGTTGCGCCAGGGGGGGGGCGGCGTTACTGCCGGGATGGGATGTTTTTGGAGTTCCCGCAGCGGTTCAACTATCGCTAGCCGTGGTTTTTCGCCACTGCGGTGCAGATCCGGACGCAGCGGCAGTTCCAGCTTGACCGTCCGATCTTCGTCGAACTCCTGGCGAGCTGGCTCCGGATGGATTTCCAGCGCGGCCCGCATCTGGGCGATTGTTTGGAACCGCTTTTCGGGACGCACCGCCATTGCACGGTCCACCAGGCGCAGCAAGGTTAGGCTGTAGCGCCCCGCAGCGGCTTCTTCGGCGGGACGCAGCGGATCGTCGAGCACCCGGGCCGGCGCCTCGACCGGCGCCGCGCCGGTGACGCAGTGATACAGCACCGCGCCCAGCGCGTAGATGTCGGTCCAAGGACCGTAGCCCTTGCCATCCACCAGATACTGCTCAATGGGCGAATAACCCGGCGAAAAGACGCTGGTGACGCTCTTGCTGCGTTTGCCGAGCGCCTGGCGGGCTGCGCCGAAATCGATCAGGATCGTCCGTCCATCCGAACGGCGATAAAGATTGGCGGGCTTCAAATCGCGGTGCAAATAGCCCTGAGCGTGGACCGCTTCCAGCGCTGGCAGCACATCCTCGACCAGGCGGCGAACCTGGTCTTCCGGCAGGCTCCGCTCCCGTTGCAGCATCTGGCTGAGCGGTTCGCCTTCCTCATAATCCATGACGATATAGGCGGTGCCGTTGGCTTCGAAGAAGTCTCGCACCCGCACCACGCCCGGATGGCTGACCTTGGCCAGGGTCTGGGCCTCGTTGAGAAACCGCTCCAGCCCCCACGAGTAACAGGCGTCTTCTCCAGCCTCGGAGGTCGGCAATCCGCCCTGCGTGTTGGCCAGGACATTCACATCGTCACGATCCCGGTAGGACCATTCCACCGGGAAATATTCCTTGATGGCCGCCCGGGTCTGCAACGCCTCATGAACAGCCTTATAGGTGATTCCGAAACCGCCGGCTCCGAGCACCGATTCAATCCGGTACTGGTGCAGACGATAACCGACGGGCAGCGTATTGGATTTCTTGATCATGGCATCCTATTGTGGCATCGGCTGGCGCCGTCAGGATACATCCAGCCGGACGACGGAAGTTCCGCAACGCTCGATGCTCTTGCAGATCACGCCTTATTCAGACCGGCCATCCCATTCAGCTGATTTTACCCGGCTTTGCGGTAAACGCACCCCGGATTCGTGTTCCAGGCGCTCGATCGCCCGGTGGACGCGTTGCGCTTGGTCGTGTTGACCGGTGTGTTGGGCGATGGCGTTCGCCTGCCGGTATAATTCCAGCGCCCGATCCGGTTCGTTGCGCTGCTCCCGCGCCTGCGCCAGCAACGTCAGATCGTGTCCCAGGCCAGGCAGGTTTTCCGTCTCGCGGTCCAAGGTGATGGCTTCTTCAAGGTAGCGAATCGCCCGATCGGTCTGTCCAGTTTGCAGCGCCAGTTCGCCCTGATTGGCGAGGGTGGAGGCCAGCAACCGGCGGTCGCCGTGGTCACGCGCCAAGGTTTCGGCTTCATCCAGCGTCTGCCGGGCGGCGGGCAGTCGCCCCAAACCGGTTTGCGCCAGGCTCAGTCCGTTCAACGCGGCGAGGGCGGCGGCGTGATCCTGTTGCTGGCGCGCTTCGTTCAAGATCTGGGCGAAAGCCCCTCGCGCCGCCTCGAACTGGCCGCGTTGCAGCTCAAGCTGCGCCAGGCCCAGGCTCGCCCGCAAGCGGCCATCGGCATCGCCCAGCGCCGTCGCCGTCCGCTGCGCCTGCTGGAAACTCTGCCTGGCCAGCGGTTCATCGCCTAGCGCCAGCGCCACCCGGCCCACATTCAGCCCCTGGGCCACCCGGGCGGGCCGGTCGTCGGCCAACTCGGCCCAAAGCAAGCTGTCCTGAAACGCTTGCAGGGCTTTGGGCAATTCACCCCGGGCATGATAACGCAGCGCCCGTTCCTCGCTCTGCCGATATTGCGTTTGCAATGGCGTCAGCGCCGGCCCGCCGCACCCGGCCAAGCCCAGTAGCAGCCCGCCGCTGAGCATCAGACGCCAACTGCACTGTTTGAGCATATCCAGGTCCGGCGATCGATTCAGGGCGGCGCAGCGGCCGGCCAGACGGCGGCGCGGGGCGCGTCAAACAGCGACCGAGACGGTTCCGACGGATTCAGTGCTTGCAACACGGCGCTCCGCTTGATTCCGCCAACCACCTCGCTAGCGTCATCAGCCACTCCCCGACTTTTTTCGAGCAATTCCGGCGCTTGTCCGACCGCTTTAGCCAGCTGGGCGGTCAGGGTTTCGGTCTGGTGCAGAATCTGCTCAATCTGGCGGCCATAGCGAGGCAACCGACTAGCCAGTTGCTCCAGGCCCGTCAGGGTCGCGCGCAGCTTTTGCACGCTGGCCGCCACATCGCGCGACAATGGACTGTTACGGTCGGTCAGCCCGCCCAGCGTCCCCTCCCCTTGGCGAATCCGGGCGCTGACTACGGCCAGATCGGCGGCCATCTGCTGCATTTCCCCGCTCATCCGGGTCAGGTTTTGCAACAGCGGCTGCAACTCGGTGGTGATTTGGGCAAAACCGCGCAAGGCGCCCAGCAGCGGACCATCGGGTTGACGCAATTCATCAGTGATCACGCGGACATTGCTGAGTACCGCCGCGATTTGCGCCAGTTGCTCCTGGGCCTGTTTCAGCAGCGCGTCCAGATCGGAAGAACGCTGAAACGCCAGCAGCGCCTGATCCG
>JAJHPN010000425.1 GCA_020890855.1 Candidatus Contendibacter sp.
TCTCGGTGGAGCGGCGCATGGCGGATCTTGGCATCCGCCACGTCTGGCTCGGCATTCACGACAAACTGGCGGCGTTCCAAAATCTGCTGGCGCAATTGAACCTGAGCGCTGACCAGGCCGCCTACACCGGCGATGATCTGATCGATCTGGCGGTGATGAACCGCGCCGGTTTGGCGATTGCCGTTCAGGACGCCGACCCGTTTGTCAAACAGCACGCGCATTGGCAAACCCCCAGCCGGGGTGGGCGCGGCGCGGTGCGTGAGGTGTGCGAGTTGCTGCTGGAGGCGCGGGGCCAACTGGCGGCGGCGCGGGAGCGTTATCTTTGAAAAAGCCTGCCGGTCTCACCTTGCGCGGCATCCTCTCAATGGTCGGGCTGGCGGCGCTGGCCGGCTCGAGTTACGCCCTGCTGCAGTGGATCGAATCATCGTGGCGGCAGGCGGAACCGGCGGAAAGTCAGGCTCCGGTGCTCACCGTCGAACAGTTCCGGGCGGTGCGGCTTAATCTGGCAGGATTGCGGGACTATGTGATTGAAGCGCCGTTGCTGCAACAGTGGCCGGCCCAGCGCGGGACGCAAATTCAACAGCCGGTCATGGACTGGTATCAGCCGGACGGCGCCACTCGCGAGTGGCGGCTACAGTCCGAGCAGGGCTGGATCGCTACGGATCATCAACAAGTGCGGCTGGAGGGCGCGGTGGTGATGACCCGCACCGCCGCCAGCGGCAAACCGCCCATCACGCTGACCACCCGCGATGTGCTGGTGCGCCCGGCCCAACGGCAGGCGGAAACGGCCGCGCCTGCCCGGATGATCACCCCCGGCGGAGAAGTGACCGCAGTCGGGATGCGGGCCTGGTTTGATCAACAACGGCTGGAGTTGCTCTCCGAAGTGCGAGGTAGTTATGAACCGCCCAAGCGTTAAATTCGGACTGGCGGCGGCGCTGGCGCTGGGGTCGCCCTTGGCCGCCGCCTTGCCGGAAGACCGCACCCAACCGATTCAGCTTGAAGCCAGTCGCGGCCAACTGGATCAGAAAACTGGCGTGAGCGTCTATGAAGGCAACGTCATCATCACCCAGGGATCGATGCGCCTGAATGCCGACACCGTGACGATCCATGTCAAGGACAACAATTTTCAGCGGATGGAAGCCGTCGGCAATCCGGTCAACCTGCGCTATAAGCAGGCGGCGGACAAACCGGAATTGCAGGGAACCAGCCAGCGGGTGGACTACGATGTCGCCGGGGCCAAAGTTACCATGAGCGGCAACGCCCGGCTGGTGCAGGGCCAGGATGTGTTCACCGGCGAGCAGATTGAATACAACCTCAAGGATGACGTGGTGAAAGCGCGGGGGGCCGGCAATAACGGTCGTATCCAGTTCACTATCCAGCCGCAAACCGCTACGCCCAAGCCGCCGCCTGCGGCCAAGAAGCCCTGAGTTATGGCGCACCTGATCGCCAAGGAAATCGTCAAGCGCTACCGCAAGCGGGCAGTGGTGGACGCGGCCTCGCTGACTGTCGCCAGCGGCGAAGTGGTCGGGTTGCTGGGGCCGAATGGCGCTGGCAAGACCACCTGCTTCTATATGATGGTCGGGCTGATTCACTGCGACGAGGGCCGGGTGCTGCTCGATGACCGCGACCTGACTCATCTGCCGATGCACGCCCGCGCCCGGCTTGGGGTTGGCTATTTGCCGCAGGAACCGTCCGTATTCCGGCGGCTGTCGGTGCTGGACAACGTGCTGGCGATTCTGGAAACCCGCCGCGATCTCGCCAAAGCCGAGCGCCGGCCACTGGCCGAGGAATTGCTGCACGAACTGCACGTCGGCCACCTGCACGCCAGCCTGGGGATCAGCCTGTCCGGCGGCGAACGGCGGCGGGTGGAAATCGCCCGCGCCTTGGCCGCCAACCCAGCGTTCATCCTGCTCGACGAACCCTTCGCCGGAGTCGATCCGCTGTCGGTGCTGGACATTCAGCGGATCATTACCCACTTGAGCGAACGCCAGATCGGGGTGTTAATCACCGATCACAACGTCCGCGAAACGCTCGGCATCTGCCATCGCGCCTATATTCTTAATGAGGGCAGAGTCATCGCCGAGGGCGATCCCGCCGCTATTCTGGCCAACCAGCAGGTTCGTCAGGTCTATCTGGGCGAATCGTTTCAGCTTTGACCCAAAGAACCTCCAGTACTGCATTCATCGCTCAATCACTCCAGATAAAGATTATCGCGGGCGCGTTTGGCCTGCTGGAATGTGGCGAGAATCGCGGCGCGATCATCATGGCGAATCGCTTCCGCCAATTGCGCCAGATCGGCATTAAACAGCGCGATCATGTCCAATAACTGCTCACGATTCGCCACGCAGATGTCGCGCCACATGGTCGGATCGCTGGAGGCGATCCGGGTGAAATCGCGGAATCCGCCGGCGGCGTAGCGGAAAATTTCCGCCCGGTCGTCCAGCCGCGCCAGGGTATCCACCAGAGTATAGGCCAGCAGATGCGGCAAATGGCTGGTCGCGGCCAGCACCGCATCGTGATGATGTACGCCCATATCCACCACCTCGGCCCCGGTCAGTTCCCACATCTGTTTGATCAGGCCATGCGCGGCGGCGGCGGTTTCCGCCAATGGCGTCAGAATCACCCGCCGCCGCTGGAACAGGGTGGCGAATGAGGCTTCGACGCCGCTGTTTTCAGTGCCGGCGATGGGATGGCCGGGAACGAAGTTCGGCGGAATCTGGCCGTAAACCCGCGCCACATCGGCCACGACGCTGCTTTTGGCGCTGCCGACATCGGTCACAACGGCGTCAGCGGCCAGATGCGGGACGATGGATCGCAGCACCGCTTCGATAGCGCCCAGCGGCACGGCGATCACCACCACATCGGCTCCGGCGACAGCGCGGGCCGGATCAAGGTCATAATGATCAATGACGCCGAGCCGCACTGCGGTTTGCAAATTGACCTCGCCGCGTCCGCAGCCGATCACCTCGCCGACTTCGCCCGCTTCACGAAGGGCGCGAGCCAGCGAGCCGCCGATCAGGCCGACGCCGATCATGCACAGTCGTTGAATCAGAGGGAGTTTTGCCGCCATGTCAGCCCTTCAGCACGGCGCCCAGCGCTTCGATGAATCGGGCGTTTTCGGCTTGGGAACCGATGCTGATCCGCAGAAAGTCCGGCAAGCCGTAGTTGTCCACTGGCCGGACGATCACGCCGCGTTTCAGCAGTTCCACAAACACCTCCCGCCCCGGTCGCCCAACATTGACACACAGAAAATTGCCGACCGATGGCAACCAGGTCAGCCCCAATGTGCGGCAAGCCGTCTGCAATTGCCGCATCCCGGCCCGGTTCAGCGTCCGGCTGCGCTCCAGATAGTCGAGATCGTCGAGCGCCGCCGTCGCCGCAACCAGCGCCAGGCTATTGACATTGAACGGCAGGCGCACCCGGTTAAGCAGATCGGCGACCTGGGGATGAGAAACCGCGTAGCCCACCCGCAACCCGGCCAGGCCATACGCCTTGGAGAAAGTGCGAGTGACGATCAGATTGGGAAAACGGTCGAGCCAGCGCAGCGCGTTCGGACAATCAGCGTCGGCTTCGACATATTCGCCATAGGCTTCATCCACCACCACGATGACTGACTCAGGAACCGCAGCAAGCAAAGCCTGCAACTCCGCCGTTTTCAGCCAGGTGCCGGTCGGGTTGTTGGGATTGGCGATAAACACGATCCGGGTGCGGTCGTTAATCAGTTTCAGAATAGCCGCTGGATCATGGCCGTAAGGCATGGCGTGATCGGGTGGATAGGCTTTAGCGATCCGGGCGGTCGCGCCGATGGCCTGGGTCACAATGGGGTAAACCGCGAAAGCGTGTTCGGAAAACACCGCTTCATGCGCCGGAGTCAGAAACGCCCGCGCCGCCAGTTCCAGCACATCGTTGGAGCCACTGCCCAGGGTCAACGTCGCCATCGGCGTGTTCAAGCGGGCGGATAAGGCGGTTTTCAGGTCAAAACCGTTGCCGTCGGGATAGCGAGCCAGGCCGTTCAACGCCTCGCGCACCGCGACCAGCGCTTTGGGACTGGGCCCCAGCGGATTTTCGTTGGAGGCCAGTTTGACGATCTCGCTGAGGCCGTATTCCCGGCGTAATTCGCTTTCCGGTTTGCCGGGTTGGTAGGGTTGCAGGGTGCGGACGCCGGGTGCGGCGAGCGGCAGAAAATCGCAGGTCATGGCGGACAGGGTTCCTTGCAGAAATGCAGTGAGTGCAGCCGGATTCAGTTTGTCGCCGCGGCGGCCTTGCGCCCGAAATAGGCGCGGAACAGGCCCAGTTCGACGTTGCAGCCGGCCTCGGCGAAGCCGGCGGTGCGGATCGCGTCGAGAATGGTTTCCGGCGGGACGCAGTGTTCAATCGTGTCCCAGTAGTAGCGCATCAGGGTGTGCATATCGCGGTTGCCGGTGGTCAGCCGGCTCAACAGTGGAATCAGCCGCCCCATGTAGAACTTGAGCAAGGCCCGTTTGAAGGGTTGGGCAGGCCGGGTGATTTCCAGAATCAGCAGGGTTCCGCCCGGTCGCAGCACCCGGTGAAACTCGCGGAAAGTGGCATTGAGATCGGCGACATGACGCAGCGCATAGCCCATGCTCACAAAGTCAAAGCGGGCGTCGGCGACTGGCAACTGCTCCATCAGGCCCTGCAGCAGCGGAATCTTCAGCAACCGCCCCACTTCGGCCAGCATCCCGGCGCTCACGTCCAGCCCGACCACCGACTGCGGATCGCCGGTGATCGCCAGCGCCTGCCGGGCGACCAGTCCGGTGCCAATGGCGACATCCAGTACGGTCATGCCGGGGCGCAAACCGGCCTGTAGCAAGGCGCGATGGCGATACCAGCTACCGGAGCCGAATGAAAACAGCCGGTTGACCCGATCGTAATAGCCAGCGGTGCGGTCGAACAGCCCGCGCACAAAAGCGGGGCGTTGCGCCAGATCAGGGTAGTAATCCGGCAACGCCGGGTGTGGTTCAAGCGGCTGGTCGGGTTTCACGAGGCCAGATTCCTTATCTTATGTGAATCAGGGATTCAACTGGCGGCGCTGACCGCCAGCCCTTCGATTTCGATCAACAGTTCCTGACGGCAAATATCGGCCTGTAGAAACACCATCGGGACGGCGCTCCCAACCGCCTGGGCGATTCGTTCGCGCAGCGGCGTCGAGGCGCAATCTGGCCGCACGTAAACCCGGAGCAGCGCCGGCTGCAATGGCCTAGCCGCCCGCTGACTGGCTTCGGCCAGTAGCGCTTCGAGATTAATCAGGGTTTCATCAAGCTGCGTCATGAGTTCAGAATGCCGGCTGGCGTGGCCAACCACGCTGGCGGTGCCGGAAATGTACAGATGATAGTATCCACCGCCCCAGTGTTTCAGGACGGCGCGGGAAAACGAGGGGCTGCGCGGGCCGTATTCGGGCGGATAGTGAAAGGCGCTGATCTGGCGCGGGTTCTCGATCTGCTCGCCCGCTTCGCGCCCGGCCAGCGCATACAGTCGCAGCCCACCCTCCGCCGAGCAGTCCCCGGCGTGCAGGCCGGATGCCGGAAAACCCAGCGCCGAGGCCGCCGGCAAGCGGGTTTCCACCCCGGCCAGGGTCGCATCCAGCACCTGGCTGCGGCCCGCGCAGAACGCTCGATACCGCTCCAGACCGCCGCACTCCTGATTGATGTCAGGCAGGTAGTTCCAGATCCGGAGAAAATGTGGATAGCCCTGGGCGCTGGCCACGGCAAACAGTCGCCGATAGGCAATGGCGGTCAGCGGCTGCAGGGCGTCCGGCGCGTACTCATCTGAATGAACTTGCAGGAACAGCGCATCGCCGTTGCTTGCGTAACTCACCCCGCTGACTCGCCCGACCTGCACCGGCGTTCGACTGATCCAGACTTCAGCGCTGGTGGTTCCACCCAGTTCCGGCAACGGGATCACACACCGCCGGGGGTCTGTTTTAGCCACAACCGATCCCCGAAACTGGATTTGCGCCAGCAGATGGTCGTCATCCAGGCGCTCATCGGCTTCGTGATCATCGCAGTAAAGAATAGTGAAGGGAGCCATGCTTTGGAAATCGTCAGTCAAGTCGTGGAGCGGCGGCAAGACCGGGCGAGAGGTTCTCGGCGCTTTGTGGGGAAAGCCGGGACTGAGTAACGCCAGGTTTTGGTCATGGTGCAGGGTCAGGGTTTGTGGTTAAAATCATCAACGCAGACAATACTGTCATTTACACGTCATTCAATCCCGATTCAATCCCTACGAGGTCGCACATGGAAGCTCTCTCGCCGTTCGAGCTAGAGGTCGCCCGACTATTGGTCGAGACCCTGCATCTGGAAGAAGTCCAGCCCGAAGACATCCAGCCCGAAGAACCATTGTTCGGTGAAGGTTTGGGACTGGACTCCATCGATGCGCTGGAGCTGGCGTTGGCGATCGCCAAGACCTACGGATTTCAACTGCGGGCTGAAGACAAAGATAACCGGCGCATTTTCGCTTCGCTGCGCGCCCTGAGCCAGCACATTGCCCAGCAGCGCATCCACTAGAATATCCGACAGCCCCTCGTTTTAGGCCATGAGCCGCTTGGCATGGAGCACTGTTGGCGCAGCCCTCGCGCTGAGTCTGATCCTGGCGCTGGCCGATGCTGGGCCGGGCAAAATCAGGCTGTTGCTGATCGTCAGCGGCATTTATGTCGCTCTGCTGATAGCGGGTTCTCTATCGCCGAGCCTCGATTTCTACCTGCTTTCAGCGCGGCGCAGCCCAGTGGATCAACCTTGGATCGCGCTCACTTTTGACGATGGTCCTGATCCCGCCATTACTCCGGCCCTGCTCGACCTGCTCCGGCGCGAACATATCCCCGCTGCGTTTTTTTGCGTCGGCGCCGCAGCCCGACAATACCCGGCTCTGGTGGCGCAGGCGGCGGCGGATGGCCACCTGATCGGCAACCACTCTGATCGGCATGGTTATGGCTGGACTATAGCCGCATCCAGCCAGATTTTCGCTGAATTTGCCGCGGCCAACCAAACCCTTGCCCACATTCTCGGCGATGCGCCGCGATTTGTGCGGACGCCAGCCGGGGTGTCGCGCCCGGACCTGGCTGAAATCTTTGCCCAACTGCAACTGACCAATGTCGCCTGGGATGTGCGCGGGCTGGAACTGCTGTACCGCGATCCGGCCCGCATCGCTGCCCGTATTGCCCGCACTGCCCGTAACGGTTCGATCATCCTGCTGCACGAAACCTATTACGGAACCCGGATTATTGAGCCACAGCAGGCATTGGCGATCGCACAACGCACTATTGCCCAGCTGCGGGCGCGCGGCTTCCGCTTCGTTCGTCTGGATCAACTGTTGAAACAACCGGATTACGCCATGACCCCCATGAACGCCGACTGGCTGCCGGAACCCGGCGCGGCAATGCTAAAGGCCCGGGTCAATGAATCGGCCACCACCCGCTACACCGGCCGCACATGAACCGTGATTGGGCGCGGCTGCCTGAGCGGGGCAATCTCACCGCCCTGCGGTTAATCCATTGGATCACGCTGCATATTGGCCGGCCTGCTGGTCGCGCCCTGCTTTATCCCATTACCCTCTACTTCCTGCTCACCGCAGCGCCGGCGCGGCGCGGATCGCAACTCTATTTGCGGCGGGCGCTGGATCGTCAGCCCCGCCTGCGCGATGTATTCCGTCATATTCACTGTTTCGCCGCGACGATTCTGGATCGGGTGTATTTCCTGTCCGGGCGGCTGGATCGGTTTGACGTCCGCGTTTTTGATGATCAACTTATTCTGGATCAGGCCGCATCCGGGCAAGGCTGCATCCTGCTGGGTGCGCATCTGGGCAGCTTTGAAGCGTTGCGGGCGCTGGGTGTGACCGTCAAGCATTTTCCGATCAAGATTCTGATGAACACCGCACACAATCAGGGGATGACCCGTTACCTCAGTGCGTTGAATCCGGCGCTGGCCGCAATGGTCATTCCGATCAGCGGCGGGCCGGACACGCTGTTGAAAGTGCAGGAAAGCATCGCGCAGGGTTTCATGGTGGGCGCACTGGGCGACCGGGTTGTTCCTGGCGAAAAGACGGTGCATTGCCAGTTTTTCGGCCAGGACACACCCTTTCCCGCTGGGCCGTTATTGCTGGCGGCGCTGACGGGCTGTCCGGTCATCCTGTTTTTCGGCCTGTATCGGGGCGGCAACCGCTACGACGCCCACTTTGAACGGCTGGCGGAACGGATCGATCTGGATCGCCGCCGCCGGCAGGAACAACTCGGTGAATGGGCGCAACGCTACGCCGACCGACTGGAGCATTACACCCGTCTCGCGCCTTATAATTGGTTCAATTTTTATGATTACTGGGAAGAAGACGCGCGATGAAACCGACAGCGACTCATTCCCGGCGTTTCGCCCGGCAACTGGGCATGGGGTTGGAGGGTCTGGCGATGCTGGCGCTGTCGAATCTGGCGCTGCTGGCGACGGGCGGGTTGAGCGGGCTGTGGCTGTTCGGCCAGGTCTGGCGAGTAGCCAGGACAGCGCCGACGACGGATGACGCTAACGGCTGGATCGTGGTGCTGGGGGTGCGGCTACAGCAGGATCGGATCCGGCCGGATTATGCGCTGCGTCTGCAACGGGCTGCCGGGCTGTATCGAGCCAATCCGGATCGGCGAATTTTGCTGGTGGGCGGTCACACCGGCGGCAGTTTGAGTGAGGCGGCGCACGGTCGGCAATTCCTGATCAAGACCGGGTTGCCGACCGCCGATCTGTTCACCGAAGATCACTCGCTGCACACCCTGGACAACTTGCGCCACGCCCGGCAACTGCGGGCCGAGGTGCGCGAACGGCCGTTTACCCTGGTGACCAACCGCTACCATCTGGCCCGCAGCATTGCGATGGCCCAGGGGCTGGGCTTGCAATCGAATCCTTGCGCTGCCGAAGATCGCCTGCCGCTGAATCTGCCGACGGTGAGCCGGTTGCTCCAGGAAGCCTATTACCTGCACTGGTACCACGTTGGCCGGCTCTGGTCGCACTGGACCGGCAACCGCCACAATCTGGCCCGGATTAGCTGAGTTGACTACCCATCCGCCGCTTACCGGTTTCATGTCCGTCGGCAAGGCGCACATCGCGGCGCTGCTTCCTCATGCCGGGGCGATGTGTCTGCTGGATGCGGTGATTGAATGGGACGAAGACGCCATTGTGTGCGTCGCCAACAGCCACCGCGATCCGGCCAATCCACTGCGCCGTCAGGGCCGGTTGTCGGTGATTCATGCCTTTGAATACGGCGCTCAGGCGGCGGCGGTGCATGGCGGACTGTGCGCCCGGCGAGTGGGGCAAACTACACCGCCCGGCTATCTGGCGGCCTTGCGCGACGCCCGCTGGTTCATCGCTGACCTGGATTCAGTCGCTGCGCCGCTGGAAGTCACCGCTCATCAGTTGCTGCATGAGGCCGGGCGTTGTATCTACGCGATCCGGGTCAGCGTCAGCGAACAAACTCTGGCGGAAGCCCGGATCATTATCGTGCCGCAACCGGTTCGTTCCTCTCGCCCGCCACCGGGAGAGGGGTCAGGGGTGAGGGCTAGATGAAGCGTTGGATCGGCGTGTTGCTGTGCTGGCCGTTGACGGTCGTGGCGACTGATGAGGCGTTGACCGAAGTCATGCGGCTGCTGGCGGGGGTGAAGTCGTTGCAAGCCGAATTCCGGGAGGAGAAAACCCTCGCCATGCTTCAGCAACCGTTGATTGCGACCGGACGGCTGTATTATCAGGCCCCAGCCTATTGGCGGAAGCAGACCGTGCAGCCCCAACCGGAAGATTACGCCGCCGATGGCGAGTGGCTGACCGTGGAAACGATGGATGCCGGCAAGCGCGATTTCAACCTCAATGGCTACCCGCAATTGCGGCCACTGGTCGAGGCGATTCGCGCCACTCAGTCTGGCGACCGGACGACCCTGGAACGCTATTACCGATTGGAGTTTCAAGGAACGTCAGCAGAGTGGACGCTGCGCCTGATTCCGCTTGATCCGACCGCCGCTACATATATCTCGGCGATAGTCATGCGGGGGAAAAATGAACGGATTGTCAGCGTCGAAACGCTGGAGCCTGACGGCGACCGCAGTCTGATGATCATTGAGTCGCATTGAGAACCCGCTTGCGGCTTTACACTTGAGCGCATCAAGCCAATAACCCTTCCAATCAGGGATTCCTCACATGAACTATGCCTTGTTTGCCTTGCTCATCACAGTGAGTTTGTTTTTCGGGACGCTGATTTTGCTGGAAACTGGTCGGCGGATTGGCAATTACCGATTGGCGCAGG
This sequence comes from Candidatus Contendibacter sp., assembly GCA_020890855.1. Taxonomy (GTDB): domain Bacteria; phylum Pseudomonadota; class Gammaproteobacteria; order Competibacterales; family Competibacteraceae; genus RXIV01. The sequence continues at coordinate 10,276 of JAJHPN010000425.1, forward strand.
ATAGGGATGGCGCACGAGCCGGCATTGGCGCAATCGACGGCGCAGTCTTCGCGCTGCTTGGGCTGCTGATGGCGTTCACCTTCTCTGGCGCCGCCTCGCGGTTTGATCTACGCCGGAATCTGATCGTCGAGGAAACCAACGCCATTGGCACCGCCTATCTGCGGCTTGATCTGCTAACAGCGGACGCTCAACCCGCGCTGAGGGATTTGTTTGGGCGTTATGTCGATTCCCGGCTGGAGGTCTATCGGCGCTTACCTGATATAGCCGCCGCCAGGCAGGAGTTGGCCCAATCCGCGCAGTTGCAGAGCGCTCTCTGGGATCAGGCCGTCGCCGCAGTACAACTGGAGGGTGCGCCGGCATCGGCGACCATGTTGTTGCTGCCGGCGTTGAACCAAATGATCGATATCACCACTACCCGGACCATGATGGGCCAACTCCATCCGCCACTCATCATTTATGTGATGCTGTTCGGGCTAACGCTGGCGGGCGCACTGTTGGCCGGCTACGAAATGGCGGGGGGCAAATCGCGTAACTGGCTGCACATGCTCAGTTTTGCCGCCGTCATGGCGATTGCGGTGTACGTCATTCTCGACATCGAATATCCCCGTCTGGGACTGATCCAGGTCAGTGCTTTCGATCAGGCGCTGGTGGAATTGCGACAAAGTATGAAGTGAGTAGGGTTGGCTTATGCCTTTATCGTGGGATGAGATAAAAGATCGCGCTCTGAAATTCTCTTCACAATGGGTCGCCTTCCTGCTTACGCTCCATCAGCAAATACCCAGTCCGCTATCCACGCTGAATTCTCCAAAGCCGCCGCGCCGCCGGCGTCGCTCCAACCCGGATTGACGCCTGATGCGCCGCTGGCAAATTCCGCTGTTCTGGCTGCTGGCCGCGCTGCTCTGTGGCGGGATCATCCTGAAAACCCCGGTGGCCGCCGATCTGACCCTGTTTGTGCCCCGCGCCGATCCGGTGGCGGAACTGCTGCTGGATCAGTTCCGCAGCGGCCCGACCACCCGGCTGATTCTGATCGGACTGACTGGCGCAGTGGAAGCCGACCGCGCTACGGTCAGCCGCCGGTTGGCCGAGCAGTTGCGATCCAGCGGGCCATTCGTCCGCATCGCCAATGGCGCAGACGCCTTGCCTGAAGCCGAATTGCACATCCTGTTCGCCCATCGCTACCTGCTCAGTCCCACCGCCGGGCCGGAGCGCTTTACCCCAGAGGCCTTGCGGGCGGCATTGCAGCAACGGCTGCGCGAATTGCAATCGCCGCTGGCGGTGGTGCAGAAGCGCTGGTTGCCCGCCGATCCGACCGGTGAAGTGCTGACCCTGCTCAAACGCTGGCAGGGCGGCATCCGCGAGCCGGCCAAACGGCTGGGCGTGTGGTTTTCGCCGGATGGCGATCGCGCTTTGCTGCTGGCTGAAACCCGCGCCGCCGGCTATGACCTGGCCGGACAACGGCAAGCGGTGACGGCGATTCGCGCCGCGTTCGCCACTGCCGCCGCTGGAACCCCGGTTGAATTGCAGATGAGCGGCCCCGGTGTGATCGCCACCCTGGCTGAAGACACGGTGCGGGCCGAGGCGGAGTTATTGAGCGTCCTGGCGACGCTGGGCGTGGTGTTGATGCTGGTGCTGGTTTATCGCTCGGTGCGGACGGTCTGGATCGGCGCCTTGCCGATGCTGGCGGCGCTGCTGGCCGGGGCGGCGGTAGTCGATCTGTTGTTCGGCAAGATGTACGCCCTGACTCTGGCGTTCAGCATGACCCTGCTTGGCGAAACCTTGGATTATCCCACCTACCTGTTCAGCCACCGCCAGGCCGGGGAAGCGGTGCGGGACACCCTGCGCGGCTTGTGGCCGACCATGCGGTTGTGCGCGGCCACCACCCTGCTTGGCTGTTTGGCGATGATCGCCCCGGATGTGCCGGGCCTGAGCCAGTTGGGCGTATTCACTATCGCTGGCATCGCCGCTGCGGTGGCGACTACTCGCTGGCTGTTGCCGGCGCTGCTGCCGCCGGACTGGCGACCGGCGCGGGTGATCGGCGTGGGCGTCTGGATGGATGCGCTGCTGAAGCCACGCCCCCGGCTGGCCCTGGCCGTGGGCATCGCTGGATTGCTGACGTTGCTGGCGCTGGTCGTCAAAAACCCGCCAGTGTGGGAAGACGACATCGCCGCGCTCAGTCCGGTCCCGCGTGAATTGCTGCGATTGGATCAGGATTTGCGGAATGCGCTGGGCGCTCCGGAAGTCGGGCAATTGATCGCCATCACCGCGCCGGATGCGGAAACCGCCTTGCAGCAAAGCGAGATTGTCGCGGCCTGGCTCGATGCGCAGCAGCAGAAAGGGTTGCTGGCGGGTTATGAAGCCGTCGCCCGCACTCTGCCCAGTCAGCAGACTCAACGACAACGGCAGGCGCAGTTGCCGGAGCGGGACGTGCTGGCGACTGATCTCGCCCGCGTCGCCGAGGGTTTGCCGTTTCAGCCCGGTCTGTTTAACCCGTTCCTTGAGGATATTGCCGCCGCCCGCACTGCGCCGCCGGTGCGGCCTGAAGATTTACGCGGGACGCTATTGGGAACCCGGATCGGCATTTTGCTGTTCCCCGACGAGCGCGGCTGGACCGCGCTGCTGCCGTTGAGCGGGGTGCGGGAACCGAAACTGCTGGCTGCCGGGTTGCCGCCAAGTGTAGTCGGCCAGACCTGGTATCTGGATTTGCGGGCTGAAACCAACCGGCTGGTGGCCGGATTCCGCACCACCGCCTTGCACCGGCTAACCTGGGGCGTGGCGCTGATTGTGGCGGTGATTTGGATCGGACTGCGCTGCTGGCGGGGCGTCATTGCGGCGCTGATCCCGGTCAGTATTGCGCTGATCGTCACGGTAGCGGCGCTCCTGGCCTTCGGCGAGCGGCTGTCGCTGTTTCATCTGGTCTCGCTATTGCTGGTGTTGGGGATTGGCGTGGACTATGGACTGTTTTTCAGCCGGCCCGCCGCTGATCCGGAGCAACGTCGCCGCACCCTGCACGCGCTGCTGGTGTGTTGCGGCTCCGCCCTGACCGTGTTCGGGATGCTGGCGACTTCCGAACTGCCGGCGTTGCGGGCGATAGGATTGACCGTCAGTATCGGCGTCGCCGCCAGTTTCAGCGCGGCGCTGGTCATGGCAAGGCCGCTGTTGACCCGGATGAGTTGAAAGTCAATGCGCTCGGCACTCCTGGAACACGGAATCAGACCAGCCTCTTCAACCAGAACCCCATCGGCTTCGCTGATTCCGCTTCTTCATCCACATCGCGCCATGAAAACGTGGTGCGCAATTCGGGATGCCGAACGAAGCCATGCCGGTTCCAGAGTTCATTCAGCGGTCGATAATCCAGTGGTCGGCGCGGATGATCCAATGGCCGCTCCACCGCGCAGAAACAGGCGATTTCAAACCGGCCCAGCCCGCGAACATGCGTCTCGCGCTCGACGAAAAAGCGGTGGCCCAGTCCCCGCCCCCGATAGTCCGGCAGCAGCACCGACTCGCCGTAATAGAAAATCTGGCGCGGATCGTAGCCGTGGGTGGTGAACGGTTCGATCACATTCGGTGGTTCCGCGATCAACGGCAGACCGCTGGATGCGCCCACCACCCGTTCCTCATCCTTGACCAGCACCATCACGCTGTCCGCAATGTCCGCATAGGTTTTGAGGTACTGTTCCTCGTAGGCCGCGCTGCCTTCGTATAAATAGGGAAATTCGCGGAACACCGCGATTCGCAATTTCGCCAATTCGGGCAGAACGGCCTTGATCGCCGCCCCGGACCACCGCGCAACTTGCACACTCTTGGACATGATTATTCCTCGCAATGGGGACATTAAACGAAGCCTGGAACCAGAGGGCGGCGGAAAATGGTTGATCGCCGCTGGTCAGTTCCCGTCTACACTAAAAACCATTAAAAAGATGATTCAATCGGATTGACGAGCTCAACTCATGGCGATAAACCCCTTGGCGATGACCGCCTATACCGTAACCAACGCCTTGGGCCGGGGCATGGCCGCAGCGCTGACCGCGCTGCAAGGCGGCCTAACCGGCTTGCGCCGCTGCGATTTTGCCGATGCCGTCCTGAACGCCTGGATTGGACGGATCGTTGGGTTGGAAGATGAACCACTCACGGGCGAATTCACCGCCTTCGACTGCCGTAATAACCGGCTGGCGCGGCTGGCGCTGGAACAGGACGGTTTCCGCCTGGCGGTGGATCGGGCCATTGCCCGCTATGGGGCAGATCGGATTGGCGTATTCCTCGGTTCCAGCACCTCTGGCATTCGCGCCACAGAAATCGCTTACCACGAGCGCGATCCCGCGACCGGTAGCCTGCCGACCTGTTTTGATTATCAGCATACCCATAATCTGTTTTCCGCCACTGACCTGACCCGCCGCTGGCTCGGCCTGACTGGCCCGGCCTTCACCGTCTCCACCGCCTGTTCTTCCAGCGCTAAGGCCTTCGCGGTCGCCCATCGGCATTTACAGACCGGATTCTGTGACGCGGCGGTGGTGGGCGGGGTGGACAGCCTGTGCCTGACCACCTTGTACGGCTTCAACGCGCTGGGTCTGGCCTCGACTGCATTATGCCGACCGTGGGCCGCCGGACGCGATGGCCTCAATATCGGCGAAGGGGCCGGATTTGTGCTGCTGGAGCGGGCGGAACCGGGCGATGAGCGGATCTTGTTGCTTGGCTATGGCGAAAGCAGCGACGCCCATCATATGACCGCCGCTCATCCTGAAGGAGCCGGCGCAGCGCTGGCGATGCAGCAGGCGCTGGCGCGGGCCGGCCTCGCGCCGGCGCAGGTGGACTACATCAACCTGCACGGCACCGCGACGCCCCTGAATGACGCCGCCGAAGATCGGGCGGTGCTGCGAGTGTTCGGGCCGCACACGCCCTGTAGTTCAACCAAAGGCTGGACCGGCCATACCCTGGGCGCGGCGGGCGTGACTGAAGCGGTGTTCGTGGCGCTGGTGCTGGATCAGGGGTTTATGCCGGGAACGCTCAACACCCGCGAACGGGATCCGGCGCTGGGCGCGGGCGTGATTCTCGATAACCAGCAATATCCAGTGAAAACCGCGCTTAGCAACTCATTTGGTTTCGGCGGCACCAATTGCAGCCTGTTGTTTGGGCGGAGGAACGCGCCATGAACCCGATCCTTGCGGTCGAAAGCGTCGGCTTGCTCGCCCCCGGTCTGACCGGTTGGGCGGCCAGTCGGCCGATCCTGACCGGCGAACAACCCTATAGCGCTACACCCATGCCGCCCCCCTCCGCCGTGCTGTTGCCGGCCAACGAACGGCGGCGCGTCACCGGCCTGGTTAAATTGGCGCTGCATGTCGCCCAGGAAGCCATCGATCAAGCGGGCAGTGATCCGCAAACGATCCACACTGTATTCGCCTCATCGGGCGGCGATAGCGAGGTGCTGGATAAAATCTGCATGGCGCTGACCTTGCCCGACCGGCCAGTGTCGCCGACCCACTTTCATCAATCGGTGCATAACACCACCGCCGGTTACTGGTCCATCGCTACCGGCTGCCGGCAAGCCTCGATCAGTCTGTCCGCTCACGATGGCAGTTTTCTAGCCGGTCTGCGGGAAGCGGCGACGCTGGCTTGGGTGGAATCAGCGCCGGTCTTGCTGATCGCCTACGATGCGCCCCACCCCTTTCCGCTGTCTGAACGACGGGTCATCGTCGCGCCGTTTGGCGTCGCGCTGCTGCTCAATCCAGCGCCGGACGATCAACGGCTGGCGTTGCTTCGTTTGACCCAAACTGCTACCGCTGCGGCAACTGTCATGGCCGATCCAGGACTGGAGACACTGCGGATCGGTAATCCCGCCGCTCGTAGTCTGCCGCTGTTGGAGGTGATTGCCCAACCTGCCGGTCAATGGATCACGCTGGCCGATGGCGGCAACATGGGCTTGTGTGTGGAGGTGACGCCATGAAGCGGGCCTTGGTGACGGGGGGCAGCGGCGATCTGGGTCAGGCGATTTGCCGGCAACTGGCCGGTGATGGCCTGCACATCATTGTTCACGCCTGCCGCCATCCCGAACGAGCGGAGGCGGTTGCCGCAGCGATTCAGGCGGCGGGCGGTTCGGCGGAAACTGCCCGGTTCGATGTCGCCGATACCGCACAAGCCCATGATGTTTTGAGTAAATTGCTGGGTGCCGGACCGATTCAGGTGCTGGTTAATAATGCCGGAGTTCATGCCGATGCACCACTGGCCGGGATGAGTTTGGAACAATGGCGCTTACCGATTGAGGTCTGTCTGCATGGCTTTTTCAATGTCACTCAACCATTGTTGCTGCCGATGATCGGGACGCGCTGGGGCCGGATTATCAATATTTCCTCGCTGACCGGGGTGATCGGCAACCGGGGGCAAACCAACTACGCTGCCGCCAAGGCCGGTTTGCACGGCGCAACCAAGGCGCTGGCGCTGGAACTGGCCTCGCGGGGAATTACGGTCAATGCGATTGCGCCGGGCCTGATCGCCGGCGGGGACACCACAACGGTATTTGATACGGACACGGTTAAACGGATGGTGCCGATGAAGCGGGCCGGAACTCCCGAAGAAGTCGCTGCCCTGGTCGGATTTCTGGCCTCGGAACCGGCGGCTTATCTGACCGGGCAGATTATCAATCTCAATGGGGGTATGGCGTGACCCCGCTCGTGGGTATTGTGGTCGTTATCCCCGCCTATAACGAAGCGGCCACTATTGCCGGAATCGTTCATCGCGCCCGGCAACAAGTTGAAACCGTACTGGTGATCGATGACGGTTCCCGCGATGACACCGCTCTGCAGGCTGAAACCGCTGGAGCGATGGTCTTGCGTCAACCGGTCAATCAGGGCAAGGGGGCGGCGCTGTGGCGCGGGATGCAGGCGGCGCTGGGCGCGGCGGCGGTGATCAGCCTGGATGCCGATGGCCAGCATCGCCCGGAGGATATTCCGAAGCTGCTGGAGGCCTGGCGGCGTCAACCGGATCGGCTGATCATCGCCGCCCGGCTGGAATGTCGCGAATCAGCGCCCCGGTTGCGGCGCTTCGCCAATGGCATGGCCGATTTCTGGGTGTCATGGGCGGCCGGTTATCCAATCCGCGATACTCAATCCGGCTTCCGGCTTTACCCCACCGCATTCCTCCGCAAAGTGACGCCCCCGCGTAATAACGGTTGTGGCTTTGTGTTTGAAAGCGCGCTGCTGATTCAGGCGACCCATTGCGGTTATCCACCGGCGGCAGTGGTGATCGAGACTCTGTATTTGCCGCAGAGTCGGCTGAGTCATTATCAACCGTGGCGGGATACCTGGCGGATCACGGTCATGGTGGCCAAGGAACTGCTTAAGCGTGGGTTGTATCCACTAGGCCTGTTACGGTCACTGGGACTGTGGCCGGTGATAAAAGCGGGCGCTGGCAGTTAATAACATTGTGCGCCAAGCAATGATTCAAGCCTATGCCAATGGAGGATTCCCCATGCCCCAATCTGCGGAACACTTCATCACTGCTGTTGACTATTTGACACGGGAACGCCAAGCGGAACTTAAAAGCGAGTATTTAAATCCGGCGGGGTAGGCATCAGTCAGCGGCTGGCCGGTCCGGGGCAATGCGGGGCAGGATGAGCGTGAAGGCGACGCCGTCGCCGGGTGGATTATGAAC
>JAJHPN010000121.1 GCA_020890855.1 Candidatus Contendibacter sp.
ATGGACATCAGGCGTTCTCCGGGGCGGGTCAATGCCGGGTCAGAAAGTTGCGGAGCAAGGCGTGGCCATGTTCAGTCAGGATCGATTCCGGGTGAAATTGCACCCCCTCGACCGGCAAGGTTTGGTGTCGCACACCCATGATTTCGTCGATCGCGCCATCCGGGGTTTGGGTCCAGGCGGTGATCTCCAGACAGTCCGGCGCGGTGGCCTTGTCGATGACCAGTGAATGATAGCGGACGACGGTGAACGGGTTGGGCAGGCCGGTGAAAACGCCCCGCCCGTGGTGGTAAACCGCGGAAGTTTTGCCGTGCATGACCTGACCGGCGCGGACGATGTGGCCGCCGAACGCCTGACCGATGCTCTGGTGGCCCAAGCAGACCCCGAAGATTGGAATCTGGCCGGCAAAGGCGGCAATGGTCGCCAGCGACACGCCGGCTTCGGTCGGGGTGCAAGGGCCGGGCGAGAGCACGATCCGTTCCGGGCCAAGTTCCGCGATGCCGTCCGGCGTGATCTGGTCATTGCGGTAGACCTGCACGTTCTCGCCCAGCTCGCCCAGGTACTGCACCAGGTTGTAGGTAAAGGAGTCGTAGTTATCGATCATCAGCAGCATATCACGGATATCCTTTTGTTATATAAAGCTATGGTTCCAGAAAATCCGCTTAGATACCCGCTTAGATACCCGCTATTTCTTTTGATACCCCCGCGCCGATGGTCTGGAACCGAATGCACGAAAGCCGCTATTATCCCCCATATTGGCCCGGACTCAAACCACCCCCGCGCCGCTCAGTCACGGCGCTTGCACCAGAAACAGCAAGCCCCGCGCCTTCGCTGCATGGCGCAATGGTGCTGCTTCGCTCCGCTGGCGCTTCGCTGTCATGGTCGCCAGTTGCCGCAAACCCGCCAGCCAAACTACGCCGGTTCAACATACAGATACCGCTGAAACCCACTAAACACCTTCCCGATCTCATCCGGCCTTCCCAGATCAGCCACCGCGTCCGGGATTGAATCGTGATACTTCAGCTTTAAAAGCGGTGTCAGCTTCGCCTGATCCAGCTCCTCGACCCCAAGCGCCACATAGTGCGACAGCACGAAGTCGAGAAATACCTTCTGCTTCGGGTTGAAGTGCTCGCTGATGACCGCCATCGCCCGATCCGCCCGTTCTTCGCGGGTCAGCGGCTCCAGGGCGTAGGCCACATGCGCCAGCACGTCGAACAGGTCGCTTTTCTCGGCGTCGATGATCTTCTGCATTTCCGCCAGTTGATCCTTGCCGAAGCCTTTTTCGGCCAACCTTTCCAGCAGCTTCTTCCGCGTATCGGGTGCGCTCCATAGCGCACGCAACTCGTCTTCGTCTTTGAAGAAGTCTGGCAGCCTGCCGAACAGCGCCTCCATAAACTGCTGCGCCGACATCGGCGTCCCGTCCGGGTGCCAGAAACTGGTGACCACCATGTGCTGAATCATGCGCGATTTGCCGTCGGCCAGCTTTACCTTCGCTTTCTTCTTGCACACGCAGGGCCGCTGCCCGCACTTCGGGCACGGGTCTTTCGCACACTCGCAAGGCAATTTTCCGCAGAGGTAACACGGCAGAGGCGGCTCCTTGATACAGACACAGGGCACCGAATGGCACTTCGCGCAAACCTCCGGCTCGGTCGGCTCGCCATCCCATTCCGGGTCGCTGAAATGGTGATGCGCCTTCACGAAGTCGTAGATCGTGAAATAGTCCTTGCCGTCGTAAAGCCGGGTACCGCGCCCGATGATCTGCTTGAACTCGATCATTGAATTCACCGGGCGCAGCAGCACGATGTTGCGCACGTTCCGCGCATCGACGCCGGTGGAGAGTTTCTGCGACGTGGTCAGGATGGTCGGGATGTGCTTCTCGTTGTCCTGAAAATCCCGCAGCCATTGTTCGCCCAAGGCGCCGTCGTTCGCCGTCACCCGGTGGCAATAGTTGGGATCGGTGCTGGTCTTGATCTGGTTGGTCAGGTCGCGGATTGCCAGGGCATGATCCTGCGTGGCGCAAAACACCAGCGTCTTTTCCCGTTGGTCGATCAACGACATGAAAATCTCGACGCGCTTCTTCTCGCGCTCCCTGATCTCGATGATCTTGTTGAAGTCGGCTTCCTCGTAGCGCTTGCCGGCCTCGACCTCGCCCTCGACTACCTTGTCGTCGGGCGTGTAGACGTATTCGTCGAGCGTGGTCGAAATCTGCTTAACGCGGAACGGCGTCAGGAAGCCGTCGTTGATGCCGTCCTTGAGCGAGTAGATGAACACCGGCTCGCCGAAGTAGGCGTAGGTATCGACGTTGTCCTTGCGCTTCGGGGTGGCGGTGAGGCCAAGCTGCACGGCCGGGGCAAAGTAATCGAGAATGCCGCGCCAGTTGCTCTCGTCATTGGCCCCGCCCCGGTGGCATTCGTCGATGACGATGAAATCGAAGAAGTCGGGCGGATACTCGCCGAAGTAGGGCGTTTCTCCCGGCCCGCTCATGAAGGTCTGGAAGATGGTGAAGAAGAGGCTGCCGTTCTTCGGCACCTTGCCTTTCTTGCGGATATCCGCCGGGTCGATGCGCACCAGCGCCTTGTCGTCGAAGGCCGAAAAGGCGTTGTAGGCTTGGTCGGCCAGGATGTTGCGGTCGGCCAGAAACAGGATGCGGGGCCGGCGGGTCGGTTCGCCTTCGCGCTTCGCGTCGGTCAGATTCCACCGGCTCTGAAACAGCTTCCACGCGATCTGGAAGGCGATGAAGGTCTTGCCGGTGCCGGTCGCCAGCGTCAGCAGGATGCGTTCCTGCCCGGCCGCAATCGCCCTCAGCACCCGCTCGATGGCGATGTCCTGATAGTAGCGACCCTGAAAGAAGCCGCCCTTGTCCTCGAATGGCACGGCGGCAAAGTGATCCCTCCATGCGTTCTTGGTGGCGAAGGTGCGCGTCCACAATTCATCCGGTGACGGGAAAGCAGCGATCTCGCCTTCCACCGCCGTCTGCATGTCGATGCTGTAGATGCCCTGCCCGTTGGTGGCATAGGTAAAGCGCACCGCGAGTTTGTCGGCGTAGTCCTTGGCCTGCGCCACGCCTTCGGTCAGCGCCTTGTCCCATGCTTTGGCCTCGACCACCGCCAGTTTGGTGTTGCGGTATTCCAGAACGTAATCCGCCGTCAGCGGCTTGCCGCGCTTGCCCGCGCCTTCCAGCCGGCCCAGCGTGATCGGGTATTCGCGCCGGATGCGGCTGCCTTCAACCAAGCCCCAGCCTGCCGCAGCAAGGGCGGGGTCAATGTGTTCGGCGCGGGTTTCGGCTTCGTTCATATAGGTTTTCAGGTGCGAATGATCAGTACGGTCGCCTGAACGTCGATTCGGAAACCATAGTTCTGAAAGAATCGGCGCTGAAGCTCGTTGTCGATGGTCGCAAAGGTCCTATGCTGCTTGTTGCAGGCAAACGCCTTCTTGGTGCGGAACCGCGTCAGGTCATGATGGTTGCGGAGAAAACGGATTGTCGATTCCAACTGATCGATGGCGTTCGGCTTCCAGTTGCTCTTCTGATCCTTCAACTCCACCAGATACAACAAATCCTCCGTGGTCAGCATACCGTCGCAGCGCCCCCGGCTTGGCTCGTCGCCGTCCTGAATCACGCACTTGTCGATGGCAGTGAATGTGACCGCCTTCCGTGCAGGGTTCTCAACGGTCGCAACCCACTTGTCCGGTGTGGTCGTATCGACATAAGCTCGGGTTGCGTTCTGGTCGTCACAAAGCCCAAACGTCTCTTGCGAAAAGGGGCCGCTCTGGCATGCCGGATTGAAGAAATCCATTCAGATGGCCTCTTCCAGTTCCAGCAACTGGTCGAAAAGCTCGTTCCCCGTGCGCAGCCAATCATTCAACAGGTTCTGATCTGAAGGGATACCCTCAAAACTCCGCAAGCGGGTGATGCTGCCGTCCCGCTCGTCACATTGGTAAATCGCCACATCGTCGGCATCCAGCAAAGCCTGAGATGGCACAATGGCATCGAGTTTTGGCAGCAATTCCTGACGCCCACGCTCGATGATGCGTTGCTGCAAGTATTTCCCCTGAATCGCAAGGCTGAGGTAATTGACGATGTAGGGGCTGTGCGTGGTCAGGATCAGGCGGTTATGTAGCCCCT
>JAJHPN010000008.1 GCA_020890855.1 Candidatus Contendibacter sp.
TGGCCACTCCAGCCTGAGATGCAGCCATGACCATTCGCAATCTCGAATACCTGTTCAAACCCCGCTCCATTGCGGTCATTGGCGCTGGCAAACAACCGGATGGCGTCGATTCCACCCTGGAATTCAATCTGATTGAAGGCGGCTTCAAGGGGCCGGTGATGCCGGTCAACCCGGATCGCCAGTCCATTTCCGGGGTGCTGGCCTACCAGAACATCGAGAGTCTGCCCGTCACGCCCGATTTGGCGATTCTGACCGTGCCGCTGGAACAGACCCCGGCCCTGATCGACCAGTTGGGCGCGCGGGGCGCCCGGGCGGCTCTGTTGATCAGCCGGGAAATTTTGCAGGATCATCGCGGCGACCGGCTCGCCTTGCTCAGCCCGGAGTTGCAGCAAAAGCATTCCGACGACGGCGAATCGCTCCGGCAACGGGTGCTGGACGCCGCCAAGCCCTATCTGCTGCGCATCATGGGGCCGGATCACCTCGGTTACGCCGTGCCTTCGACCCATGTGAACGCCAGCCTGAGCAGCAACCGGCCGCTGGCCGGCCACATTGCCCTGCTGTGCCAGTCGGCGGCGGTGATGCGGAGCGTGATGGATTGGGCGACTTGCCGCGCCATCGGTTTTTCGCACGTCATTTCCATGGGGATGCGCTGGGATGTCGATTTCGGCGATCTGATCGATTACCTGCTGCGGGACGGCAACACCCACGCCATCCTGATGTACATGGAAAACACCCGCAATCGCCGCAAGTTCGTCTCCGCCGCCCGCGCCGCCGCCCGGGTCAAACCGGTGATCGTGCTCAAACCCCGCGATTTCCGGGCCGGCCCGATCGAGGACGCGGTGTATGACGCGGTGTTCCAGCGGGCCGGCATCCTGCGGGTGGACAACATCGAGCAACTGTTCAGCGCGGCGGAAACCCTGGCCACCGCCAAACCGGTTTACAGCGACCGGCTGACCATCCTCAGCAACAGCTACAGTCTGGCGCTGCTGACCAGCGACGCCCTGACCCGGCAGGGCGGCCGCCTGGCCGAAATCAGCGAGAAAACCCGCGACGATCTGGCTCGCGCCTGCCGACCGGACTATCTGATTGAGAATCCGGTCGATCTGGGCGATACCGCCGGCCCCGCCGAATACGGCAAGGCGATGGACCTGCTGCTCCAGGAGTCCGGCACCGACGGCGTGCTGGCGATTCACGCGCCCGCCTCGGTCAACCGTTCCGCCGAGTGCGCCAGAGCGGTCGTCGAACGGGCCAAGAGCCGGCGGCTGATCATGACCTGCTGGGTGGGCGAGATGGCGGCGGAGCCGGCCCGCGAACTGTTCAACAACGCCCATATTCCGACCTATAACGCCCCCGAAGATGCGGTGGCGGCGTTCATGCGGCTGGCCCGGTTCCGGCGCAGCCAGGAATTGCTGATGGAAACCCCGCCGTCAGTTCCGGAAGAGTTCACGCCCGATGCCGAAACCGCCCGCCGCATTATCCAGATCGCCCTGACCGCCGGTCGGCGCCGGTTGAACGCCTATGAAACTGGTCAGGTATTGAGCGCCTACCAAATCCCGACCGTGCCGCTGCATTTTGCCGCGACGCCGGAGGCGGCCACCGACGTCGCGCTGGATCTGAAAACGCCGGTGGCGCTCAAGATACTCTCGCCGGACATTGTGAATAAATCCGATGTCGGCGGCGTGGCGTTCAGTTTGAAAAACCCCTTGGAAGTGCTGGTGGCCGCCACCGAGATGCTCAAGCGGGTCCGCAATCTTGCTCCCGAAGCCGCCATTGACGGGTTTGCGGTGCAGCCCATGCAGTTCCGGCATGGCGCGTATGAACTGACCGTTGGGGTGCGGACGGGCCGCCGGTTCGGCCCGGTGATCTTCTTTGGTCTGGGCGGCACCGAATCGGATGTGATCGACGACATCGCCTATGCACTGCCGCCGCTGAATATGCAACTCGCCCGCGATCTGATGTCGCGCACCCGACTATACCGTCGCCTCAGCACCAATCGCGGTCGGCCGGTCAATCTGGACGCCCTTGCCCTGACCTTGATCAAGGTTTCGCAGATGGTGATCGATCTGGCGGAAATGGTCGAAATGGACGTTAATCCGATCTGGGCGGATGAAAATGGCCTGCTGGCGCTGGACGCCAATATCCTGATTGAACCGGCGACCGGATCGGCGACCGAGCGGCTGGCGATCTCGCCCTATCCCAAGCATCTGGAGAAGCGATACACCCTGCCGGATAACCGGTCCTTCCTGCTGCGGGCGATCCTCCCGGAGGATGAGCCGGAACTAAAGGAATTGATTAAGCGTCTGCCGTCCGAGGATGTGCGAATGCGGTTTTTTCAACCGATTCACGAACTGTCGCACGAGATGGCGGCGCGGTTGACCCAACTGGATTATGAGCGGGAAATGGCGTTCATCGTGACCGAACCGTACAGTATCCCCGGCAAGGGCCGGATTTGGGGCGTAGTGCGGTGCAATGCCGACCCGGACATGGAGAAAGCCGAGTATTCGATTCTGGTGGAACGGGCCATGACCGGACTGGGGCTAGGACCGATGCTGATGCGCTACATTATTGATTACGCCCGTGGTCGCGGCATCAAGGAACTCTACGGCGAAGTGCTGCGGGAAAACGAGTCAATGCTGCGGCTCAACCGGGCGCTCAATTTCAAGATCAGCGCGACCCAGGACGATCCCGGCGTGCTGCATGTGAGCTTGCCGCTCGTCTGAACCAGACGCCGCCCATCACGGCGCGATGGCGGATCGATCAAAGCGATTGACCACTCGGAGGATGCGACTTGAAGGGGGAGCAAGGCACGGCTGAATCCGATCCATCCGACGCCCGCACCGTCGCTCGCCAGCATACTGCGCAACTGTTAAACATGCTGCGCGGTTACGGGCCAACGGTGGAGTCGACTGCGCCGACAACCGCCGATCCGGTTGCAGCCGTCGAATCCAGCCCACCTAAAGTGGCTGACGCCGCCGGCGCTTATCGCCGATGCCCCAAAGCGCCGAACTTTCGGCCAGCAGCGCCTCCCGGCGCTGATTCCATCCCGACCGCGCCAGCCCGGTTGCGTCGGCAAGGCGACGCCATGCTAACGGTAGGCGAGGCGCTGCGCCGCCAGCAAGGAGTGCTGGGGCGACTGATGGCGCAAGCCGCCCATCTGGCGCAGTCCAGCCGGATTTTTCAGGCGTACCTGCCGCTGCATCTGCACGCACATACGATCCTGCTGCGCCTGGATCAGGACGCATGGACAGTGCAGACGGAATCATCCGGTTGGGCCAGCCGGCTGCGTTACGCCTTGCATGACATTCGGCCGGCGCTGGGTCAGCAACTGGGCTTCCCGTTGCCGAAACCGCGTATCCAGGTTGCGCCGGGCGCCCGACCGGTCCAGACCTATCGACCCCGGCTGACGCTCACCCCGCAGAACGCCCAATTGCTGGAAATAGCGGCCCGCAATATGCCGGATGCGCGGCTGAGCGCCGCCTTGCAACGGCTGGCGGAACATGTCGGCCCAGCCCATAACCCGGCAACCAGCGGTTGAACGTTATCCGGATTCATGCCTGCAACTACTGCGAATTCCGATCAGTGAGCGCTATTGATAGGGGAGTGTCGACATGTTCTGGAGCAAGAAAGGCGACCGCAAGGTAATCGCCCCTCAGGCTAACCCGTCAATTCCAGCGGTCGCCGGCGATGCGGCGCTGGATGCAACCGGGGCGATCGTGCGCATTTTAGGCAAGCACGCTTTCGATCTGGATCATCTCAGCGCCCGAACCATTAGCGAACAGTGCGAACAGTGGGCGCGACATATCCTGATCGCCGCGCCGTATCCCGGCGCTGAACCGAGCGATATTGAGCACAGCAGCGAAGCCGCCCGCAACTGGCAGGGATTACGGGATTTCATCACCCAGTTGCGGCGACGCGAACACACCTTTGTGACCAGTAACTTCAAAGATATGCGTCAGGTGCTCGGCGATTTCATTGATACCCTGGGCAAAGTCATCGTCGAAAACGAAGACGATCAGGCCAAGATCGCGGATCGCCTGAACTATCTGCGGAATGTGATCGAGAGCAACGCCTCGCTGGACTCGATCAAGCGTGAAGCGATGCAGGTGGTTGGCGCTATCGGGCGCATCGTCGAAGTCCGGCAGCAAACCCAGCGCAGCCTGCTGGATAACCTGACCAACCGGCTCAAGTCAATGCGTGAAGAACTCAGCGCCGCCCGTCAGGAAATGGAACTGGACGCGCTGACCCGGCTGTATAACCGCTCGGCGTTTGATCAGCAATTACAGCGCACCTTCGATCTGCATCGGTTGTCCGGCCAGCCTGCCAGCCTGCTGATCGCCGATTTGGATCACTTCAAGAACATCAATGACAGTTTTGGGCATCCGGTCGGCGACATCATGCTGCGGAAATTCGCGGATTGCTGTGTACAGACGTTTCCACGCCGCAGCGATTTCGTCGCCCGTTACGGCGGCGAGGAGTTCGCGATCATTCTGCAGGAAACCGCCCTCGAATCGGCCAAACTGCTGGCCGAACGTCTGTTGCAGGCGGTCCGGGCGCTGCGGATCGCCCATGACGGCCAGAGCCTGGGCATCACCGCTTCCATCGGCATCGCTGAGTTGAACGCCAAAGACGATCCGCCGGGCTGGTTGCGGCGGGCGGACCAACTGTTGTATCGGGCCAAGGACGGGGGACGCGATCGGGTCTCGGTCTGACATCGGAGCTGGAATCACCTGCCGGCCTTTTCAGGCGGTCAAGTCGATTTGCTGCACCGTGCCTACCGCGCCGCTCTCATTTAAAAACACTCCCGATTCACGGATTTGCCCAACCAGAGCATTCTCGCTGTCCTTGAGGGAGAAGGGACTGGTCACATGGCCAAGATAGATTGCGCCAACGCCGCGTTCGCCAAGCCCAACCAGTTGATCATTGCCTTGCCCGTCTTTCGACCAGATCCGCAGATTCTGATAAATCGCATCGTTCTCATCGATCCACTGATTGCCATCCTGATCATAGGCGGCCAGCTCGGCAAAACCCTCTCCAGTGGCGGCGCCGAACAATTCCCGACCATCGTTGATCTTGCCATCACTGTTGCGATCCAGGGCCAGAAAACCGCTATTGGGGCCAACAAAGGCAATCTGATCCTGGCGACCGTCGGAATCAATGTCGAAATCGAACCGGGTTGTCGTGAGTTCGGCGGCGTTGCCGGCGAAATTCAGCACCAGCGGATCTTTCATCTTGGCGTCGCCTTCTCGCACGCTGACGCTCTGCTCGCGCAGGAACTCCCTGCTCATGCTCAAATTGACCGAAAACTCAATAGTTTTGCCATCCTGGGTCTGGATGACGCCTTCGGCGGCGAAGGTGGTTTTTTCGGCCTCGTAATGGCGTTCGTAATAGTCGTATTCAACCCCGTACCCGGCCCGTTCCGGTGCGGCCTGTCCGGAACCCTGCTGTTGCGCCTTCTGCAACGCGACGGTGGTTTCCTGAGTCTGCTCCTGAGCCTTCTGCATTCCTTCGCTGAGTTCCTTGGGCGAAATCAGCTTGATCTTCTTGCCGGTCAGGATTTCGATCATCCGCACCAGCAGCGCCATTTTCGGTTCATCTTCGGGCGACAACTCGGCGTCATCAGACGCGACCTGTTTACTGGGCTGCGCTTGCTGAGCCGCCTGCGAGAGATGCACGGCATCGGTGAACCGACCCGGCGCCGCCGCCTGACCCCGCCCCCGTCCCTCGAAATCAGGTCGTTGATCGCCAACCCACATTCGTAATGATTCCTTGACCTCAGTTTTGGTGGCGGCGATCCGTTGACTGGATAACAGAATATCTGAACCGGCGATCTTCATTGGAGATACCTCCTGACGCAATCCGGCCAGCGGGTCGCGGACGGAACGAGACGCAGTTTTAAGTCAACTATCGGCGGCGGCGCGTCAAACTTTACTGTTCGCGCCACCGCCAGTCAGCCCATCCCATTAATTCCGGTTTGCAAAGCGGTTAATTTGAAGAACAATGGCGTTGGAATCAGGTTTGACGCCCTGAACGGCCGTTCACCGCGCCGCCTCGATTGTCCGGATCTTTTTCTGCATCCCTTTCTCAGTTCGGAGCGCGTCCATGTTTCCCGAGATCAAGACGATTCTGTATACGACGGCCCTGGGCAGCCACACCCGGCCGGTCTTTCGATTTGCGGTGGGCCTGGCCCGGCAGCACAACGCCCGAATTGTGCTGTTGCATGTCGCCGAGCCACTCAGCAACTCAGTCCGGTTTCTGATGGAATCTTATCTGTCGCCGGAGAAAGCGGCGCAATTGCACCAGGAAGCGACCAGCGGCATCCTCGAAAAATTCCACAAGCGGCTCGAAGCCTTTTGCATGGAAGAATTCGGCGCCACCCTTCAACAGACCGAGGTGCTTTCAGAAATCCGGGTGATCAGCGGCGTTCCCTACGAAGTGATTTTGCACGAAGCCGACCGCTGCGACGCCGATTTGATCATCATGGGGACACACACTGTCGGCCATCGGCGAGCAAATTTTCTGGGATCGACCACCCACCGCGTCACCTTGGCGTCCAAACGTCCGGTCCTGATCGTTCCCGTTGCCGACTCGCACAGCAATGAATGGTCTGAAGCGCTTATCTAACCAGCGTTCAGCGCGGCTAAGCCGGTCGGCTGCGGTTCTGCTGCTGACGCTGCCGGGTGGATTGGCGCTGGCTGCGGATTCAACGGTCTACACTTGGAAAGACGCCGCCGGTCGGGTTCACTATGGCAACCATCCACCGGAAAACCTGAACGCCAAGCCGGTTGCCGGGCAGCCGACCGAACGCATCTACACCTGGACCGGCGCTGAGGGCAAGATTCACTACGGCCCCCAGCCGCCACTGGATACGCCCGCCAAGGAGCTCCGGGAAGACGACAGTTCGTTGTCCACCATCCGCTCCGGCCAATTGCGCAAGGGCGAACGATCATTGTTGCCACAGGATTCGCTATCACGCCCATGAGACCGCCATGACTCCCGATGAGTATTGCCGGCGCCTGGCTGATTCGCCAGGCGCGGATTTTCACTACAGCCTGATGGGTTTGGCGCAAGCGCAGCGCCTGGCGCTGATCGCCGTCCAGGCGTTCTCTCTCGAAACGACCCGGATTGCCGACGAATGCCAGGATCTGGGGGTGGCTTGCGACAAGCTGACCTGGTGGCGGACTGAGGTCGGGCGGCTGTTCGCTGGCGATCCGCAACATCCGATCACCCGCGCCTTGTATCCACATTTGGCCGCATTCAACTTGCCGGAGGAATATTTTCGGGAGATGCTGGATGGGGTGGCGATGGATCTGGAATACGATGCCTACCCCAGCTTTACCGAACTGACCCTGTATCTTCATCGACTCGGCAGTACGCCGGGACTGCTGACGGCGGAAATTCTCGGCTACCAGGACCGGCGGAGCACGCCACGTTTCGCCCATGAGGCCGGGGGTGCGCTATTGTTGTTTGATCGGCTGTATGAGGTGCGCCGCTATGCTCAGCATGGCCGGTTCTATTTCCCGGAGGATGAAATGCGCCGTTTCGGCGTAGGTCCTGGCGATCTGCTGGCGGCGCAGACTACGGATCGGGTTCGACAATTGTTCGCCTTTCAGGCGGATCGGATTCGCGAGTATCACCGCCGGGCGCTGGAGCAGTTGACCAACGCTGATCGCGACGCCCAGTCCAGCTTGTTGATCCGTCTGGAGCTGGCGATGACGTTGTTGGCGGAGATGAGCGGGGAGGGCTACCGGCTGCTGGAACAGCGCACCAGCCTGACGCCGTTACGAAAGCTGTGGCTGGCCTGGCGGCTGCGCCGCCGCGAGCGACGGCTGGCGGCGACAAAACCCATTGCTTGAACTTGACCCATTGCTTGAACTTGAATTCTGCCGACGATCAGGAGCCATCAATGAAGGACTATCAACCTGCGGCTGATCTGTTGCACGACCGGGTGATTCTGGTTACTGGAGCTGGGGACGGCATTGGTCGCGCCGCCGCCTGCTGCTGCGCCGCACACGGCGCGACGCTGATCCTCCTGGGACGCACCATCCGCAAACTGGAACAGGTTTACGACGCGATTGAACAAGCGGGCGGATCTAAACCCGCCATTTACCCGATGAATCTGGAAGGGGCGACGCCCAAGGATTACGCCGAGCTGGCGCAGGTGCTGGACAGCGAGTTCGGGCGATTGGACGGTTTGCTGCATAACGCCGCCCTGTTTGAAGGTTTGACGCCGATCGCCAACTACGATCTCGAACTTTGGTACCGTACTCTGCAAGTCAATCTCAATGCCCCGTTCCTGCTAACCCATGCCCTGCTGGGGTTGCTGAACCACTCCGCCGACGCTTCGATTGTCTTTACCACCGACCGGGTGAGCGCTGAGGGACAAGCCTATTGGGGCGCTTATGCAGTGGCCAAGGGTGGCGTGGAAACTTTGATGAAAATCCTGTCCAGCGAACTGGAGACCAATACCGCAATCCGGGTCAACAGCCTTGATCCGGGCCGGGTTCGCACTCAACTGACCCTGAAAGCCTATCCGGGACGCAATCCAGCAGAATGGGCCGCGCCGGAAACGGTGCTGGACGCCTATCTGTATCTGCTGGGGCCAGACAGTCGGGGCGTTACCGGCCAGCTTTTCCGCGCTCAGGACTAAACCCGGCGGCAATCCGCCCTGGCGATCTGCGCCACTCCTCGTTAAATCCTGCACCGGGTCAGACCTTCCGCCTCACGAGGTTTATAGAGTCAGTATTGCGCCGACCAAACGGCTACATTTTCCAGGATGACCTAACGTCGAACACCCGGCACAGGATGAGGAACGCGATGTACAAATTCATTCACCCAACGGCATTCATGGCGCTGCTGACCATCGCCAGCGCCGCCCCTGCCGCAGACTCCGGCTTTTATTTCGGAGCCAGCATTGGGCAGGCTGATTCCAATTTCACCGGCGACATTCATCAATCGCTGGTTGAAGAAGGTTTTTCGGTCGTCAGCCTTTCGCTGGACAATACCGACACTGGCTGGAAACTGTTTGCCGGCTACGCTTTCAACGCCTACCTCGCCGCCGAGTTCAGTTATGTCGACCTGGGGCAGGCTGGCGGAGATATCGTTATTGGCGGTCGCATTCCCGGCCGGATCAACACCACAATGGATATGGACGGCGTCAACCTTGGCCTCAAGCTCAGCTATCCATTCGATGATCAATTCTCCGCTTTCGCCAAATTGGGCGCATTACTCTGGAATGCCACAGCAACGGCCAATGCCAATCTGAGTGTCGGTGTGGGGACCTCAAGCCAGAAGGACAGCGGGACGGATCTCAGTTATGGCCTTGGCCTCAGCTACGCCTTCACCGCGCATGTCAGCATCCGCGGCGATTGGGATCGCTACCGACTGGGCAGCGACGCCGATGCCGACGTTAATCTGTGGTCGATCGGCGTGCAGTACCTGTTCTGAAGTCCTATCCCACCGGGCCGAAATTAAGAAGGATGCCGAAATGAAAAACCGATTCTTGTTCGTACTGCTCGCGGGATTAGCGTCGCCAATGGCGCTGGCCGGTAACTTGTTGGGCGACGCCGCAGTATCGGCGGGCAACCGGGCTGGCGGGACTGTCCCCGGAATCGGTGGCTGCCCAGCCGGATCTACGGCCCGGTTGACCATCGTCAATCATTGCAGCGAGGAGGTGTTCGCCGTCTTCACGCCGGGCGGGAATCCCACTCAACCGGCGGCGCTCGCCAATTCGGGCGCATGGTTTCGGGCGTATGCCGATCCGGCAAACGGCGGCAGCGGCGAAAACTATATCAACACTGGCGCACAAGGCAGCGGTTCAGTCAGCAGCTCAACCTTGACGTTGACCACCCTGCCTGGCGACACCACGACCTATTTCCACTCTGGCCAATTCATCAAAGTCGCCGGCGGCGGCAGCGCCGGGGCTGACCTGTCCACCGAAATCAGCGCAGTGAGCGGCAATACCTTGACGCTCGCCGACCCGTTGCTGTCGGCAGTGACCAATGCGGCAGTTTGGTACAACACGTTAAAAGGGGCCGTTCCCATCGCCACGACGCAAAGCCAAACCTTTTGCATTCCGGATCAGGGCGCGCCGAGTGGCAATTTCAGCTTCTTCATGGGGTGCCCGAACAACGATCCGTTCGCTAATCAGGGCTGCAACATTGGCGCTATCGCCGGCGATCTGGCCAGCATCAACACCTTGTTTGAGCCAACCTTTGGCTGCAAGCCGGGTACGGATACTTGCGCCTTCAACGCCGCTGACGCCGCTCCGACCTACCCCAATTGTCAAACCACGCCCAGTTCGACCAACTGTGGGCCATTGGGCAGCGGCGATTACTTCGACATCAGCGCGGTGGATGGCTATACCGTACCCATGAAGGTCGAGGTCGTCGGTAACGATTGCAGCAGCCCGAGCATTGATGCGTCCATGCTGGATTTGGCGAGTTGCCCCGAAGAAAACGCCACAACGCTCTATCCTTGGCCGACTTACATACCAGCGGTGGAGAATATCAGTCTGTTAACGACCAGCGGAACCATTAACCAGGCCTGCGTCGCACCCTATAAATGGCTGGGAAGCGGCAGTTTCGGGAATCCGAAAAACACTAACCCCACCATGGACTCCACCTGTAACGCCACGGGCTGCACGCCTTATAGCTATTACGCGGCGGCGGGGTGTCTCGACGATACTCCCGCCCATGCAGCCATCGCCTGCCCCGGCGGCTCCGGCCCCCAGCAACGGGTCGGTCCGGCGCCCAAGCACGATGGGACTTACGCCATCCAGAACACCAACTGGACCCAACAGCTCTACGCCATGGGCTATACCGGCTACACCTCCCAGTATGATGACGCAGTAGGCGGGCAACAATGCAGTTGGGGAGCATCGATGACCGTCACGATCTGTCCCGAGGGCAGCAGCAAAACGCCGTATGATGCAACGCAAAAATGGGCGTTTGATTCCGGCCAGTGCGTGATTAGCCCCACGGGGACTTACTCATCGCAGGTAGCCTGCCTGACCGATCCGACCAACGCGGTGCTGTTCACCTGCGACCAGTTGACCGACAGTGCGCATCAACCCGTTACTGGCAGCTTGCCCTTCTCCAGCGCTCGATGGAAAGCTGATCCGACTGCGACTTCGAAAAATGGTTATACCTGGGCGCAGGTTCAGGCTTTGAAAGCCGCGCCGGGCGCATTGGTCTGCCGCAACCTGACTTCGGCGCAACTGACGCCGGCCGGGACGAATGTTACGGTCAGGAATTGCGACTATAAATACGCCCCGCCCTACGACCCCACTGATCCTACGTTCGCCGCCTCCAGTTGGTGTCCTGCTCCCCAGCCGTAAGCCAGCATTTACCTGGAGCCGCTGCACCCAGTAGAAAATCCGGTCATCCTGCACGGGATCGCGTTCTTCCCGTCGCGATCTTCGCGAGTGAGAATTTTGTTCAGGAATTTCGTTTTCCGTCATACCCGCCAGGCAGGACGGAACAGGCCAGCCTGCGAAAGTCCTGGTGCTTACCGAACCACTCCCTTTTGCAGAATTACCCCATTCCAGAAACCGATCATCCACTCCGGCTAATTCGCGATGACTGTATCCGTCCTTTCTTCTACTGCTGCTGTCTTGCTGATCGGTCACGGCACTCGCCGGGCTGCTGGCGTCGCTGAATTCCACCAACTGGCCGAACAGTTGCAACAGGCGTTGCCCGATCGGACCTGCCTGAGCGGTTTTCTGGAGCTGACCGATCCGAGTCTGCCCGAGGCGCTGGAGACCTTGTGGCGGCAGGGTTTCCGCCGCATCACCGCACTGCCGGCGCTGCTGATGGCCGCCGGTCATGTCAAAAACGACATCCCGGCGATTCTCAACGCCTTTCAGGCGGAACATCCGGGACTGGAGATGACCTTCGGCGCGGATTTAGGCGTTCACCCGAAATTATTGCAAGTCGCCTGTGAACGAATTGAAAGCGTTGAGGCCCGGTTTGGGCCGGATTACGCCCGGACGGAGACGCTGCTGATGGTGATCGGCCGCGGTGGTTCCGACCCTGACGCTAACGCTAATATCAGCAAGATCACCCGGCTATTATGGGAAGGCATGGGCTTTGGCTGGGCGGAAACGGCTTATACCGCCGTGGCTGCGCCGTTGATGGCCGAGGCGCTGGAACGGACGCATCGCCTTGGTTTCAAGCGGCTGATCGTCTTTCCCTATCTGCTGTTTACGGGTCGGCTGGTCGAACAGGTCAGCGCGACCGTGGCCGATTATCAAACTCGCCATCCCGAGGTGCAGGCTGTGACCGCGCCCTACTTGAACGCGCATCCACTGGTTGTGGCCGCGTTTCTGGAACGGCTGACCGAGGCCGAACGGGGCGAAGCGTGGATGAACTGCCAGTACTGCGCCTACCGGACGCCCATCCTCGGGCGCGAGGATTGGCAAGGAATACCGCAAACAACGGATCATTAAGGTTAACGCGCCTTAGTTTTTAACCTTCAACTTTTAACCTGATAACCTCTGGAGTCGCCATGCCCCGTTTCGACTATCTCCGCGATCCTGACGCCATTGAGCGCCAGTCGTTCGAGCAGATTCGTCAGTTGACCGATCTGTCCGGCTTCGATACCGATCAGCAGCAGGTGGCGATGCGGCTGGTTCACACCTCCGGCGATCCCGCCATTGTTGACGATCTCCAGTTCAGTCCCGGCGCGGTCGAGGCGGGTCTGGCGGCGCTGACGCATGGCGCGGACGTGCTTTGCGATATTGAAATGGTCAGTCATGGCATTAGCCGGCGCTATTTGCGCGGCCAGGTGCGTTGTTTCCTGAATGCGCCCGAAGTCGCGGAACGCGCTCGGCAGACCGGCGAAACCCGCGCCATGGCGGCGATGACCGAATGGCCGCTGCACATGGTCGGTAACATCGTCGCCATCGGCAACGCGCCCACCGCGCTGTTCAAGCTGCTGGAGCTGCTGGATGAGGGTGCGCCTCGCCCGGCGCTGATCATCGGGATGCCGGTCGGCTTCATCAACGCCGCCGAATCCAAACAGGCGTTGTGGGAGGTAGCCGCGAGCGAGTTTCAGACCCCATGCATCACGCTTCTTGGGCGACGTGGCGGCAGCAGTCTGGCGGCGGCGACCCTGAACGCCTTGGCGCGGATGAGCAACGGAGTCCGGTTCTGATGGATGAGGCGCAATTCACCTGGCCGGGTCCACCGATCCAGGTGGTCGGAATGGGCATGCGCGTGGGGATGCTGAGTCCGGCGG
Source organism: Candidatus Contendibacter sp. (assembly GCA_020890855.1). Taxonomy (GTDB): domain Bacteria; phylum Pseudomonadota; class Gammaproteobacteria; order Competibacterales; family Competibacteraceae; genus RXIV01. Next base: position 13,237 of record JAJHPN010000008.1, read on the forward strand.
TGCGGGCGGTGCTGGAATCGGCGGAATTGCTCATCGGTTCAGCGGCGCATCTGGCAGCATTCCCGGCGCTGACGGTGGCAAAAACGCCCTACCCCAGTCCGATGAGTGGTTTGTGGAAACTGTTGTGCGCCAGCGCCGGGCGGCGGATCGTGCTGCTGGCTTCGGGCGATCCGCTATTTTACGGGATCAGTCAGACCTTGCTGCGGTGGCTGCCGCCGGAACAACTGGTTTTTCATCCCAACATTTCCAGCCTGCAAGCCGCATTTGCCCGGCTGGGGCGCCCTTGGCAGCAGGCGCAATGTGTGAGTCTGCACGGGCGGCCGCTGGCTGGATTGCGGGCGGTGTTGCAGGCCAACCGGCGCTACGCTCTGCTCACTGACCGCGACAGTTCGCCGCCCGCCATTGCCCAATTGCTGGTCGAAACCGGCTTTGGCGAATCTACGCTTTGGGTTGCCGAGGATTTAGGAACAGCGCAGGAACAATTCCGCCAGTTTCAGGCGGCGGAACTGGCGGGCGCCGAAGTCGAATTTTCGGCGCTGAACGTGGTTATTCTGGAAACCCGAGGCCAGGGCGGCGTCCTGCCGGAGTTTCCCGGCATCCCCGATGACCGGTTCAGCACCGGTGAAGAACCGGGCAAGGGACTGTTGAGCAAGCGTGAGGTGCGACTGATGATTCTGTCGCTGCTTGCTCCCCGCGCCGGAGACATCGGCTGGGACGTGGGGGCCGGATGCGGCGGCGTGTCGGTGGAGTGGGCGAGGTGGAATCCGCTGGGCGTGGTGTACGCCGTCGAATGTCATCCGGAACGGCTGGAGCATCTAGGGATCAACCGCGACCGGTTTGGGGTGATCGGCAATCTGCACATTGTTCCCGGCACGGCTCCGGCGGCGCTGGAACCATTGCCCGATCCGCAAGCGGTCTTTATTGGCGGCAGCAGCGGCAATTTACGCGAAATGCTGGAGACGGTCTGGACCCGGCTGCAACCCGGTGGACGGCTGGTCGCCAGCGCCGTGACTGAGGATAGCCGGGTAGAACTGCACGCCTTCGCCGGCGACCGGGAAACCTACTGGACTGAGTTGAGCATCGCCCGCGCCGAACGGCTGGCCGGGCAGCGGGTTATGCGCCCCTATTTACCGGTATTGCTGATGAAACTGGAGAAAACGGCATGATCAGAACCCGACCCGGCAAACTTTCTTCCCTTTTCCCCTTTTCCCCTTTTTCCTTTCTTTCCTCCTTTTCTTCTCCTGTGAGTTTTGTGTCTTCCATGGATCTGATTTTGGGGGTAGCGGCATGACCTCCCCCGGCACCCTCTATGGCGTCGGCGTTGGCCCCGGCGACCCGGAACTGTTGACCCTCAAGGCAGTGCGGATTCTGCAAAGCGTCCCGGTCGTCGCCTATCCAGCGACTCCGCAAGGGAGCGCCCAGGCTCGCGCCATCGCCGCCGCGTGGTTGAACGGCCAGCGGGAAATTCCCATCATCATGCCCTGTATGCTGGATCGCGGCCCGGTCAATCAGGGTTACGACGAGGCTGCGGTCATCATTGCCGAAGAACTGACCGCCGGGCGCGATGTGGCGGTGCTGTGCGAAGGCGATCCGCTGTTTTACGGCAGCTTCAGCTATTTGCTGCACCGGTTAGGGGCGCACTTTCCCGGTGTGGTGATTCCCGGCATCAACTCGGTCAGCGCCGCCGCCGCCGCCGCCGCCCTGCCGCTGATCACTGGCGAACAGCGGTTAACCGTTATTCCCGCCACCGCCGGCGATGAAGCCATCCGGCAGGCCTTGCTCGACAGCGACAGCGTGGCCATTCTCAAACCAGGCCGGCATCGCCCACGCTTGCTGGCCTTGCTGCAGGAAACCGGACGGACGGCGGACACGCTCTACATCGAACAGGCCAGTCGCCCGGAACAGCGCATCATCAGCCGTTTTGCAGAGATTCCCGCTACGCCGGGACCGTATTTCGCCCTGTTTCTGGTGGTTCGATCCGGGAATCTTGCCGCGCCATGATTCCGGTCATTCATCCCCCGCCACTGACTGGCGATGCCGGCAGCATCGATCGCTATCCGGCTTTTTCCTCACGCTATGTCATTCCCCGGACAGTTGATGTTTGGCGTCCCTCTCATGATCAAGCTGACTCTGCGATCCGCTATCCGGTGCTGTATCTGCACGACGGCCAGAATCTGTTTGATCCGGCGCTGTCTTTTATTGGCGTGGACTGGGGCATGAATGCCGCTATGACTCGGCTGATGGCGGAAACCGGCAACAACGGCGCACTTATTGTCGGCCTTTGGAATACGCCGCTCCGGTTGCGGGAATACCTGCCGCACCGACCGTTTACCACCATGCCGGGACAAACATTATGGCCCCGGCTCATTGAACAGATCGGCGGCGAATCACTGGCTGACGACTATCTGCATTTTATCGTGCATGAACTCAAGCCATTCATTGACGCCCACTATCCCACTCTGCCGGACGCCGCGCATACCCTGATCATGGGATCGAGCATGGGCGGTCTGATTTCGCTGTACGCCTTGACCGAATACCCGGCCATTTTTAGCGGCGCGGCGTGTCTATCAACGCATTGGCCGATGGGCGGCGAGATGCTGGTCGATGCAATGGGCGCGGCATTGCCAAAAGCGGGTCAGCATCGGCTGTATTTTGATTTCGGCACCGAGACGCTGGACGCCGAATACGAGCCTTATCAACGGCGCATGGATCAGTGGTTACAGGCCGCAGGCTATACGTCTGGACAGGATTGGCTGAGTTGCAAATTTGCTGGCGCGGAGCATTCCGAACGAGCCTGGCGGGCGCGGGTTTCTCTCCCGCTGCGGTTTTTACTGGGGCTGGACACCGCCCGGTTTCAGACGTTGTATTGACAGGACGTTCACTTCGGTCGCAAAACCGGACGCAGCACAGGCAGGATGCCCGTTCCATATCCAGATAGATCGTCGCTGTTCAGCACCCTCAAGCGAGATATTCCCCCGTGATTCAGTTGACAATTCCGGCGGTCATCCGTTATATAATAAAAAATATAACGAATCATTGGAGGCGCGGCGGCATGTCTGAAATCCAGACCTTTGAAATCTCAGGCCGGTTCTGGATGCATCGGCAAGGCTGCGGCTACCTGGGAGCGGGTCGCATCGATCTCCTGGAGCGTATTGACGAATGTGGCTCTATCACCCAGGCCGCCAAACGCATGGGCATGAGCTACAAAACCGCCTGGGATGCGGTGGAGGCGATGAACAATCTGGCCGACCGGCCATTGGTGGTCCGTGCGACGGGGGGTAAGGGCGGCGGCGGCACCTACCTCACGAACTACGGGAAGCAGGTGGTCGCCGGCTATCGGTTTATGGAAACCGAACATCAGCGGTTCCTGGCCCGCATGGAAGCCGGGGTGAAAAATTTCGATCAAATCAATAATCTACTGAGGGCTATCCGCATGAAAACCAGCGCCAGAAATCAGTTCCGTGGGCAGGTCAGCTACCTGGAAAAAGGGGCAGTCAACAGCGAGGTGAAAGTGAATCTCGGCGAAGGGCTGGAAATCTTCGCCATCGTCACCAATGAAGCCGTGGCGGAACTTGATCTTGCCCTGGGCAAGGAGGCGCTGGTGCTGATCAAGTCGAGCTTCGTTCTGCTTTCTCCCGACGAAAACGTGCAAATCAGCGCCCGCAACCGATTGTGCGGCGTCGTGCGGGAGACAACCTCTGGCGCGGTCAATAGCGAAGTCAAACTGGAACTCCCCGGCGGTCGGGTGCTCACCGCCATCATCACCAAGGAAGCGTTGAACGAGTTGGGTTTTGCCCCGGGACAGCGCGCCTGCGCCTTGATCAAGGCGTCCCACGTCATTCTCGCCGTCAATGACTAACGCGCTGATTCCGAGGCTATCGCTCATGAAACCGCGCTTTGTTGGCCTGCTGGCGGGTTTGACGCTCGCCGCTTCCGGTCTGGCGACCCAGGCGGCTGAAGTGCAAGTCGCCGTCGCCGCCAATTTCACCGCGCCCATGCAAAAAATCGCCGCGGAATTCGCCAAGGACACCGGACACAAGGCGTTGCTTGCTTTTGGCGCTACCGGCAAGTTCTACGCGCAGATCAAAAACGGCGCACCGTTCCAGGTCTTTCTCGCCGCCGATGATCAAACCCCGGCCAAGCTGGAAGCTGAAGGCGATGCGGTCCCTGGCAGCCGCTTCACCTACGCCATTGGCACGCTGGTGCTGTGGTCGGCCAAGCCGGATGTTGTGGATGATCAGGGCGCGGTGTTGAAAAAAGGCGAATTCAAGCATCTGGCGATTGCCAATCCCAAGACCGCCACTTACGGGGCAGCGGCTGTAAACGTCCTGACAAAACTGGGCCTGCTGGAAAGCATTCAGTCCAGGTTGGTCACCGGTGAGAACATCACTCAGGCCTATCAATTTATCGAGACGGAGAACGCTGAACTAGGCTTCGTCGCTCTGTCGCAGGTCATGACGGATGGCAAACTGACCCGTGGCTCCGCCTGGATCGTTCCTGCCAACCT
>JAJHPN010000402.1 GCA_020890855.1 Candidatus Contendibacter sp.
CGGGCAAGCAGCGCCAGCCCGCCTGAATCCGGCCGGCGGCGGCCCGCGGAATGACCACGACTCCGCACTATACCTACCACCCACGGCATTTCCAGACCTACGGAGCCATAAGCCATGAGCCATACCTGCCGCATCGAACTGGATGGAAAGTCTCACGAATTCCCGGTAGTCAAGGGAACCGAAAATGAACTGGCGATTGATATCAGCACCCTGCGCGACCGCACCGGCTATATCACCCTGGATGACGGCTACGGCAATACCGGGTCCTGCAAGTCCGCCATTACTTATATCGATGGCGATCAGGGCATCCTGCGCTATCGCGGCATCCCGATTGAACAACTGGCGGAAAACAGCTCATTTGTGGAAACCGCCCAACTGGTGATTTGGGGCAAGTTGCCCAGCCCGGCGGATCGGGATCGCTTCAGCGCCCTGCTCACCCAAAACCAGATGATGCATGAGAGCCTGCGCAATCATTTTCATGGCTTTCCGCCGAATGCCCATCCGATGGCGATTCTGTCGGCGATGCTCAACGCCATGAGTTGCTATGAGCCCGAAATGATGGAGATCGACGACGATCAGACCCTGGAGCGGGCTGCGGCCCGAATCATCTCCAAGGTGCGCACCGTCGCCGCCGCCAGTTATAAGATGTCGGTCGGTCAGCCCCTGATCTACCCGCGTACTGATTACAAATATTGCGAGAACTTCCTGCACATGATGTTCTCGATTCCCTACAAGGACTATGAGCCAACCCCGGAAGTGGCTCGCGCCCTGAATCTGTTCCTGATCCTGCACGCTGACCACGAGCAGAACTGTTCGACCAGCACAGTGCGGATGGTGGCGTCCAGCCAGGCCAATGTGTTCGCCAGTTGCGCCGCCGGGGTATGTGCGCTGTGGGGGCCGTTGCATGGCGGCGCCAATGTGGCGGTGATCGAGATGCTGGAGTTCATCCGCCAGTCGGGGATGAGCGTCGCCGACTATGTCAGCCGGGTGAAAGCCAAGGATTCCAAGCTGCGGCTGATGGGCTTCGGCCACCGGGTCTATAAGAACTTCGACCCGCGCTCCAAGATTCTCAAGATGGCGGCCGACCAGATGCTGGCCAAGATGAACATCAACGATCCGTTGTTGGAGATCGCCGGGCAACTGGAGCAGGTGGCGCTGAGCGATCCGTATTTCATCGAGCGCAAGTTGTATCCCAATGTCGACTTCTACAGCGGAACCATCCTGCGGGCGATGGGCATTCCGGTAAGCATGTTCACCGTCATGTTTGCGATGGGCCGCCTGCCGGGCTGGATCGCCAACTGGAAGGAAATCCACGACGATCCCAAATCGCGCATCTACCGGCCCCGGCAGGTTTATGTCGGCAACACCATCCAGGGTTTCGTGCCGAAGCATTTGCGCTGACTTGACGACCACCTCCCGACCGGTTCCAGACCCGCCCCGATTTGGAACTCGGACCGGGAGGGTGGAGTCATTTCATCATGTCCGATTTCTCCACCCTCGCCGCTCTCTCCCGCGACTTCCCCGCCCTCGCCACCCGCTATCAGTTGGCTGACGGACGGATCACTCGTCGTCATTACCTCGATTCCGCCGCCTCCACGCTGGCGATGGGCTGCGCCCGGCAGGTCGCTGATGAACTGCTGCCCCACTACGCCAACACCCATAGTCAGGCGCATTTCTCTGCCCGCATCGTCAATGATGCTTACGACTGGGCGCACCAGCAGGTTCTAAAATTCACCGAAGCGGATCCTGTTCGGCATACCGCTTTTTTCGCTGGCAGCGGCTGTACCGCCACACTGAACCGCCTGGCCAGAACGCTGGCGGCGCAACGACCGGAGCGCAACATCGTGCTGGCCTCGCTCATGGAGCATCACGCCAACGATCTGCCGCATCGCAAACACGCCGGTCAAGTCGTCCATATTCCCTTGATCGGCCAGGCGCCGGCGCTGGGCGCGGTCGATCTCGCGGCGCTGGAGCGATTGCTGGATCACTATCGAGGCCGGGTCAACTACGTCGCCATCGCTGCGGCCAGCAACGTGACCGGCATCGTCAACCCGGTGCATGACATCGCCGCATTGGCCCATGCTTACGGCGCCTGGATCGTGGTGGATGCTTCTCAAGCCCTGGCCCATGCGTTGTTGCCTATCAGCGACACGGGCGCAGCGGAACGGGAACTGGATGTGGTGGCGTTTTCCGGCCACAAACTGTATGCGCCGGGAGCGCCGGGCGTCGCGGTGGCGCGGCGCGCGCTGCTGGAGGGTAACGAACCGGACGAGGTTGGCGGCGGGATGGTGGATGATGTTTCACTCGCCGGCTATCAGATCACCAGGCGTTTTCCGGATCGGGAGGAAGCTGGCACACCCAATATGCTCGGCGCGGCGCAATTGGGCGCAGTGTTGAATGCGCTGCAACGGGTGGGAATGACGGCGGTTCACGCCGCAGAACAAGCCCGGTTGCGGCAATTATTGACTGGCCTGGCGGCTATTCCCGGTGTGCGCATCTATGGCGATCCCGATCTTGACCGCACGCCCCGTCTCGGCACGGTCGCCTTCAATCTGGACGGGCTGGAACATGGCCTGGTTGCGGCGGTGCTGAACGATTATTTTAACGTCGCGGTGCGCAATGGCTGTTTCTGCGCCCATCCTTATGTCCGTGAGTTGCTGAAACCGGAGTTGTGGACGCTGGATATTGATCCGGACGCGGAGGGCGCTGCGTTGCGCCTCAAATCCTGGCAAGGCATGATGCGGGCCAGTCTCGGTCTGTACAGTGATGATCAGGATATTGCAGCGCTACTGGCTGGAGTCCGCGCTTTGCAGGCGCGCCCCAACGATTACCGGGCGCACTACGCAGCGGACGGCGAGGGCAACTTTCATCATCGGACGTTCGCCGCTCCGGGGAGGACTCTGTTCGACCCGGAAGCCGCGCTGGATCGGGCGTTGGCGCAGCTGACCGCAAGGCCCGCCATGCTATAGTTAGCCCTGTTACCGGCCACTTGACGAACTTGCCGCCATGCCTGATTTCATGCGTACATTCATTGGCTTGCTGCTGATTGTCGCCACCGTTGGCGTTGCTTCCTGCCAGGCGTTGCTGACTTCCTGCTCCTCCAGCGCCTCGACCACGTCATCGGCGCCGCCGCGCTGAACCGGGAGGCGGCGCTATGGGACGTCTGCTGCTGCTGGCCGGGGTCATCCTGATCCCGCTGACCGCCCTGATTCTGCTGCTGAACCGAGGATTTCACGCTGTGGCCGAACGCTATCAACAAATCCCTGGCCGATTCCCCTCAACCAAAGGCCTTCTGCTGTTCCTGTTGCCGTTGCCGGTGCTGCTGGCGGCGCTGGTTTCCCTGGGGCGAGGCAGCGTCAGCGGTTTGATCGGCAATGCAGCTGGTTATGCGCTATTTCTGGTGGGAGCGCTGCTGTTGCGGCAGGGTCTGTTGAGCGAGGGTGAATACGTGCGCCGCCGGGTCGCCAAAGCGCCGCTGCCACTCAAAATGGTTGGCGCCGGGGTGATTGCGCTGGCGACAGGCGTCACCGCGTGGTTGGGGGCGGGTTATCCGCCGGTCATCGCCGGCGCCTTCGGCCTGGCCGCGCTGCTGGGCTGCCACCTCAGTTACGGTTTCGATCCCCGCGCCGCCAAGCGGTTTACCGACCGGGACGGGGTGGACGCCACCAACCGGGTGCTGGAAGCGCTGGATCAGGCCGACCGCAGCATCGCCGCGATTGAGCAGGCCACCCGCGATATCCGCAATACCGAACTCAATAACCGGTTGCGCCGCATTGCCCGGCTGGCCCGCGACATTCTGAAACTGCTGGAAGAAGACCCACGCGACTTGCGCCGCGCCCGCAAGTTTTTGAATGTTTATCTGGACGGGGCCCAACAGGTGATCGAGGGTTACGCTAAAACGCATGGGCGGGTTTCTGCGCCGGAACTGGAAGACAACTTCCGCCGGGTGCTGGTCACGATTGAGGAAGTCTTCACTGAGCAACAGCAGAAACTGCTGGAGACCGATGTGACCGATCTCGATGTGCAAATCGAGGTGCTGACCACCCAACTGAAGCGGGAAGGAGTGATCTGAGGGA
>JAJHPN010000016.1 GCA_020890855.1 Candidatus Contendibacter sp.
GTCCGTCTGCCGATGGACCCGCATTTACTACGGCTGGCGCCCCAACCTGCCGGATGAAGCCGATAACCATCTGGTCGAACTCGCCATCGCCGGCGCCGCCCGCGCCATCGTGACCCGTAACCTGCGCGACGTCGCGCGCATGGAACTGAAATTCCCATCCCTGTCTGTGATCTCACCCGAAGCCTTTTTGCAGGAGAACCCGCCATGACCGCCCTCACCCTGCGACTCCCCGACGACAAACATCGCCGCCTTAAAACCCTGGCCCAGCAACGGGGCGTCAGCATTAACCGTCTATTGGACGAGGCAGCCACGCTGCTGCTGACCGAATTTGACGCCGAAACCCGCTTTCGCCTGCGCGCCGACCGGGGTCGAGGCCAGATTGAACGCGGCCTTGCCCTGTTGCATAAAGCGAACGGGACGGATTGAAGCGAAAATCGCTACCGCGCCAATACCGCTGCCGCCAGAGGCTTCACCGTTGGGTGGGGGAATTGCGGAAAGGGTGAGGCCAAAGGCGAAAGGTCAAAGATCAAGGGTCAAAGGTCAAAGGTCAAAGATCAAAGGCAGAACCTTGATCGCAGTGGTTCCTGATCCCGGGTAAAATCTAAAATCCCTTCGTCGCTCGCCCGTAGGAAATACATCATGTCCCTTTCAATCCAGTTCACACCCAAAGAAGAAGCTTTGTTGGAAGCCGCCAGCCGCCAAGTCACTCGCAGCAAGAGCGAGTTGGTGCACCAAGGGGTCCGCGAACTATGCCAGCGTCTGCTGCAACCACCGACCGATCAGTCACCCTACGAACGGGGTCAGGATCTCTTTGGCGCGGGACATCTAGCCGCCGCACCGACCGATCCCATCAAACGCCAGGTTTGGGAGGCGCTGCGTGCCAAACATCGCCGCTTGGGTTGAGACCGGCTTCCTGGTCGCCCTGTTCGCCCGCGACGACGAACATTTCGCCTCCGCCGTGGAATTTCTGGCGAACGCCCAACGGCTGGAACTGCACTCGCTCTGGTTAGTGGTGGCGGAAGCCAGTTTCTTCCTCGACATCCCAGGCAAGGTCGCGCTGCTGGACTGGCTGGAACGCCAAGGCGTGATCCTGCACGAACTCACGGTGGCCGAACTGCCAGCGATCCGCCGGACTTTGCAGAAATACCACGATCTCGCCCCCGATTTTACCGACGTAGCCCTGGTCACCCTCGCGGGTATCCATCGCATCAACAAAATCATCACCGTCGATGTGCACGATTTCTCCGCATACCGGCTATCGGACGGCCGACCCTTCGAGCGGTTGTGGCTCTAAGCACAGCATTGCTGACCCACTACACCTACGCCCGCACCGCTTCCATCCATTCGTCAACCGCATTCGCGGCCGGGCCGAAGCTGATGCCTTTCCCACCCGCTACCACGCCAATACCTATTCCGCCGTACAACGTCTCGCCGCCGCCAGCGGCTTCACCGTAGAAAAGCTCGACCGCATCGAAGGCCGGCCCGAAGTCCTGCGCATAACCTGGCCGACCTACCTGCTCGGCGCTGCTTATGAACGGCGGGTCAACGCCTGGGAAGGACTGGCGCTGTTCCGGGTGCTGCGGATGGGGGAGCTGCGGAAGGTCTAGAAACCAACCCTCCCTTGTAGTAACGTACCCTACATGATAGACCGGGAGCCGCGAAATGACCATCACCAAACTTTCCAGTCGGGAATTTAACCAGGATGCCAGCCGGGCAAAAAAAGCCGCCAGCAATGGTCCCGTGTTCATTACCGATCGGGGCCGACCCGCGCATGTGCTATTGACCATCGAGGAATACCAGCGAATCAGCGGTGACCAGACCCGCATCGTTGAGCAGCTGGCCATGCCCGCAGACCTTGACCTGGAATTCGAAGCCCCCCGCTTGCATGGCGAGTTCTATCGGCCAGCGGATCTCTCCTGATGTATTTACTGGATACAAACGTCGTTTCCGAACTGCGCAAGGCTAAAACCGGTAAAGCGGACGCCAACGTCAGCAACTGGGCTGAGCGCGTTTCCGCCCTGAGCCTGTTTCTGTCCGCCATCACGATCCTGGAGCTGGAAACGGGCATTCTGCTGATCGAGCGGCGCGATCCCTCGCAAGGGGCTGCGCTGCGCTCCTGGCTTGATCTTCAGGTTTTACCTGCATTTTCCGGACGCATTCTGGCCATTGATACCGCAGTGGCGCTGCGCTGCGCAAGGCTGCATGTACCCGACCCGCGCTCGGATCGGGACGCCCTGATCGCTGCCACTGCGCTGGTTCATGGCCTGATCATTGTGACGCGGAATGTCGCTGACTTTGCGCCGACCGGTGTCCCGATCCTCAACCCATGGATCGCGCCGAAGCATTGAGGGTTGATTTCCTGCTTCAACGAGGCCGATTTCACCGGATGCTCCACCCATTCTCAATGATCAATAAAAATCAATACAATGACACTGACGAAATGATTTGAAGCCTGGGCTTCGCAAGAGGTCTTCCGCCCTTAACTTTCAGGAGGCAGGGTTGAAACAAATCCTCCAATCCCTCAAAACCGGCGCTACCCAAGTCGCCGCCGTCCCCTGTCCCGCCGTCCAGCCCGGCCAACTGCTGATCCGCTCCACCCACACCCTGATCTCCGCCGGCACCGAGCGGATGCTGGTCGAATTCGGCAAAGCCGGCTGGATCAGCAAAGCCCGCCAGCAACCCGATAAAGTGCGGATGGTGCTGGACAAGATCCAAACCGACGGTCTGCTGCCTACCGTCGAAGCCGTGTTCAACAAACTCGACCAGCCACTGCCGCTGGGCTACTGCAACGTTGGTGTGGTGCTGGAAACGGGCAAGGGCGGTGAAGGCTTTGTCGTGGGTGATCGGGTGGCCTCCAACGGCAAACACGCTGAAGTGGTCAGCGTCCCGCTGAATCTATGCGCCCGGATTCCGGACGCGGTGAGCGATGAAGCCGCCGCTTTTACCGTGGTGGGCGCCATTGCCTTGCAAGGGATTCGTCTGGTCCAGCCGACCTTGGGCGAGGCGGTGGTCGTGACCGGTCTGGGCTTGATCGGCCAAATCGCCGTGCAATTGTTGCGGGCCAATGGCTGCCGGGTGCTGGGCCTGGATTTCGACCCGGCCAGGCTGGCGCTGGCCCAGTCCTTCGGCGCAGAGGTAGTCAACCTGGCCGCCGGGGAAGACCCGGTGCTGGCCGCCGCACGGTTTTCACGCGGGCGCGGCGTCGATGCGGTGCTGATCACGGCCGCCACCCAGAGTAGCGAACCGATGCATCAGGCGGCGCTGATGTGCCGCCAGCGCGGGCGCATCGTGCTGGTCGGCGTCGCCGGGCTGGAGCTGTCCCGCGACGATTTCTTCAAGAAAGAACTCACCTTTCAGGTGTCCGCCTCTTATGGCCCTGGTCGCTATGACCCGAATTATGAAGAGAAAGGCCAGGACTACCCGGTGGGTTTCGTGCGCTGGACCGAACAACGCAATTTCGAAGCGGTGCTGGACCTGCTGGCCGATGGCCGACTGGATGTGCAAGCGCTGATTTCGCATCGTTTCACGCTGGATCAGAGCGAAGCGGCCTATGCCGTGGTCGGCGGCAGCGAACCGTCCATGGGCATCTTGCTGGACTATCCCCGGCGCGGCGAACCGCCGGATGCGGTGCTGCGGGAAGCCACCGTGCGCCTGCGCACTGACCCCGCCCCCCTCTCTCCAGCCAGCGGCGGCAAACCACCGGCGATAGCGTTGATCGGTTCCGGCAACTACGCGACCGGCGTGTTGATCCCCGCGTTTAAACAGGCCGGCGTCATTCTGGCTACGGTCGCCTCCAGCACCGGGGTGAGCGGGGTGCATGCCGGACGCAAATACGGCTTTGCAGAAACCACTACCGACACCGCCCAACTGGTTGCTGCCCCGAACGTGGAGGCGCTGGTCATCGCCACCCGCCACAACAGCCATGCCCGGCTGGTGTGGCGCGCGCTGGAAGCGGGCAAGCCCGTTTTCGTCGAAAAACCGCTGTGCCTGACCTTGGCGGAGCTGGATGAGATCGCCGCGACCCATGCGCGTTTGGAGCAGCAGGGCCGGGCGCCGCTGCTGATGGTCGGCTTCA
>JAJHPN010000340.1 GCA_020890855.1 Candidatus Contendibacter sp.
CCCAGGCATTTCAGCACATACGCCGCATTCCAGCGCAGGAACGCATAGCCATCGATCCGGTAGCGCCCCTGCATGATCAGATGCAGCCCGGACAACGGATTGGCCGGAACCCCAATCGCCCAAGCCATGAGCAGGGTGATGGCTAGCAGGTTGGCGTTGGGATGCAACGGTGTCAGCCAGGCTCCGCACACTGCGATGCTGATCACCGGATGTACACCCAGCGCGGCGATTCCGACCATCAGCGCCAGCAACAGGCTGGCCTGGATCGGGCCAAACCGGGCAAACGGCAGCCAGTCGCCCAGGATTCCGGTCAGACTCACTAGACCGGCCGCCAACACCCCCGCTGCCAGAAACAGCGCCAATTCGTTGACCGAGCCGGTCAGCCCGGTCGTCAGGTGTTTCCTGAGCAGCGGCCCTGCGCCGCCGCCCTCCCGCACCACCAGAATGATGACCGTCAACAGTGGCGCGATCAGGGCGATAATCGCCATCATCGACCAACCCGGAACCAGCGCATGAACGATCAGTACGACCGCGACTAGCAATCCGGGAATCCATAACGCGCTGAAATTCATTGGATAACCAATGAATGGGGCGCCGCGTGAGGAATGAGCCGGATCCAGTTCGCGGGCGGTCAGCCACAGCGACCATGCCGCCATCGGCAACCCGGCGAGGACGACGACGCCCAGTTGGGCGCCCGGCGCGTAAATCAGAGCGGCGGCCATGGCCGAGAAGAAGGGCGACCAGAATGCGGCGGCGGCGAAGCCTCGACTCAACGCCAGCGCCCGGCGCTTCCCTAACCGGCCACGAGTCGCCATCCGGTCACCGAGAATCACGACCGTCGAGAGATTGATCACCGCCCCAAACAGATGGACGCTGATCAAAGTTCGCCACAGCGCCCGGCGACCCGTGAGTGGGGTAGCGAGACGGACCACTTCCGGGCGGGTCGCCAGTCGCAGGAACGACACTGCCGCCAACAAGCTGACCAAACCCTGATTGCTGGCCAGTAGCTGCATCCAGTTGGGCGGCGCGCCATGAAGTGCGCTCCAGCCGGTTCCAGCCAGTCCCAACCCGATCAGCCAAGCGCTTTGTCGACGCTGCCGCTGGCCCAACCGGTCACTCAACAGCAGTGCGGCGATCCAGCCCAGGATGCCCGCTGGGAGCAGCGGGACGCCGGGCGCTGCCGAGGCGGCGATCATGACGGTCAGCAGGATACCGGCGGCGGCGGCGCGGCGGGCTGGATTCAGCGCAACCATTGGCGACATCTGACAGTGCATAGTGTGACTCCTGACCCCCGATTTCAGATTTCAGCAATTATTTCACTGGCTAACCAGCCCTGCTGTAAGCTACTTAAGTGTTTTAACTCTTTTTGTGAACTTGACAGTGAGGGGTGGGCTTCAACTTATCAAGTCGGGCTAAAATAATATTAAATTGATTATTATCAATAAATTATCAATGGTAACTTGCCTTGAGGGGCGACTGACTCCATCACTGCGGTCCTTCAAAAAATGGCTTTCGGGAACTGATGCAATGACTGCTGAACCCGTAGTCCAGCGTCAAAACACGACTTTGCTATTGCAATGGGTGTGGCGCTCCTATTTTCGCGCCGCACTGATCCCGCTGCTGCTGGTGGAAGTGGTGTTCATCGCCATTTACATGACCGCTAACCATCTGGCGACTCAGGAGAACATCACTGCCGTGCGGGAGATTGCCGGCGATGAACTGCGCCGGATCGCCCAACGGGAAGCCGTGACTATCCAGAAACAGTTGCAGGCGGTTTCCCAGACCACTGATCTGTTCCGCCGCCAGACTGCCCGGCTGTTGCAAACGCCCTTTGATCCGGGGCCGGAGGAGCGTGGCCGCTACGTCTATTCACCCGATGAGGTGTCTTACACCCTCCGCGAAGGCGGCAGCGGCGGCGCGTTGTTTTATAGCGGCATTGTGCCGATTGGTCCGGAGCAGCGCGACAAGGCCGCCCGCACCGCCCAACTCGATCGGCTGATGCGCGACATCCAGCAAACCCAACCGCTGGTCGGGCAGATTTATCTCAACACCTTCGATTCATTGAACCGGATTTATCCGTATTTCGACGTGTTGAGCCAGTACGCGCCGCGCATGGACATTCCCAGCTTCAATTTTTATTACGAGGCGGATGCTACACATAACCCCAGTCGCGGGGTGGTGTGGACCGATGTCTACGTCGATCCGGCCGGGCAGGGCTGGATGGTGTCCTGCATTGCGCCGGTGTACCGAGCCGAGGTTCTGGAAGGCGTAGTGGGGCTGGACGTGACGGTGGCGACCATTGTCAACACTATTCTCAATCTGGCGATTCCGTGGGATGGCTACAGGATTCTGGTCAGCAAGACCGGCATCCTGCTGGCGTTGCCGCCGGCGGGAGAGGGTGACTGGGGACTGAAGGAGCTGACCACCCATGCCTATACCAATTTTATCCGCCAGAACACCTTCAAGCCGGAAGCATTCAATATTTATGAGCGGGCCGGATTTGCCGCGCTTCAGCAACAGGCTGATGGGGTGAAAACCCTGGAGCTGAACGGTTCGCAACTGGCGGCATGGGCGACTATTCCGGAAACCGGCTGGAAACTGCTGGTGCTGGTGCGGGAGAACCATATTTACGCCCAAGCCAGCGCCATGGGGCAACGGTTGGCGGTGATTGGCGGCTGGATGATTGGTGGTATTGCTTTGTTTTATCTGTTCTTTTTTATCATGCTCTACCGCCGCACCCGAAAGATGGCCCGATTCATCACTGACCCGCCGGAAGCGATCGACACCTTGGTCGAACAGATTAGCGGCGGCGATTATGCACAGCAGACGCCGCAGTTCCCGGTGCTGGAGTTACAGAAGACCGCGACCGGGCTGGTGGCGATGGGCGGGCAACTCGGCGCGGTGAATCAGCGCTTGCGCATGGCCCAGCAGGAAGCCGAACAGGCCCGCGATGCGGCGCTGGAGTCATCGCGGCTCAAGTCAGAGTTTCTGGCGGCGGTCAGCCATGAAATTCGCACCCCGATCAATGGCATTTTGGGCATGCTCGATTTGCTGCTGGATACGTCCCTGGAGGCCGAGCAGCGCGAATTTGCGCTGACCGGGCGAGAATCCGGTCAGGCCCTGCTGCATATCATCAACGACATTCTGGATCTCTCGAAGATCGAGGTTGGCAAGGTCGAGTTGAGCCAAACCGTGTTTGCGCCACTGGCGCTGGTGGAAGGAGTCGCGGATGTACTGGCTCCCAAAGCCCATGAGAAACGGCTGGAGTTGATGAGCTTTGTGGCGGCGCAGACGCCATCCCGGGTGAGTGGGGATCAGGGACGGTTGCGGCAGGTGTTGCTGAATTTGCTCGGCAATGCAGTGAAGTTTACCGATCGCGGCGAAATTACCCTGCGTTGCGAACTGGAGCAGATGACAGAACAGTATGTGTGGCTGCGGTTTACCGTGGCGGACACCGGGATCGGCATTCCAGCAGCGGCGTGGGGTCGGCTATTTCAACCGTTTACCCAGGTGGATGGGTCGATGACCCGCCGCTTTGGCGGCGCCGGACTGGGGTTGAGCATCTGCAAGCGGCTGGTTGAATTGATGGGTGGCGAGATCGGACTGGAAAGTGAGGCAGGAGTCGGTTCGACCTTCTGGTTCCGGGTTCCACTGGGTTTGGTGGAACAGGATTCCGAGCGGCGGGCGCAATTGCCCGCGTGGGATGGAATCCGGTTGTTGGTGGTGGATCACGGGGTGCGGAGTCAGGCGTTGTTGCGGGAATATCTATGCTCATGGGGAATGGATCCCGTGATGGCGGCAACGGCGGATCAATGCCTGGCGGCGCTGGATCAGGCGGGAAATCAGTCATTCCGGGCATTGCTGGTGGGGCTGGCGCTGAATAGCGAGGAGTTGACGCGGTTGCTGGCCGGGCTGGAGCAGCGCCAGGCGCGGCTTCCCCGGTTGTTGCTGGCGGACCTGGATGAGCAGGGCTTGAGTAAGCGGGCGGCGGCGTTGGGCTTTGGCGGGTGGTTAACCAAGCCGATCCATCAATCCCGGTTGTTTGACATGCTGGCGGAGTTGTTTGCGC
>JAJHPN010000278.1 GCA_020890855.1 Candidatus Contendibacter sp.
ACCTGTCCACGCTGCGGGCTGAGGCCGGGCTGCGTAAAACCGCCCAGGGCTTGCCGCAGGACAATTATCTGAATCCGATGGATCTGAATAAACTGGAGCGGGAACTGCTGCGCGACTCGTTCAAGATCGTCAACGAATTCAAGAAATTCATCACCTATCATTTCAAACTGGGGATGATTAGCTGAGCCCGGATTTTGTCCACGGAAAACACGGAAATTACGGAAATTACGGAAAGAGGAGTGGAACCGCTTGATGTTAATGAAACACCAGACCCCCCGCACCCGAGACTGGCTCCTGTGAAAACTCATTTGCAAACCTTGATCAACCAAGCTCTCCAGCACCTGCAAACCGAGGGCGTTTTGACGGGTGTTGAATTACCGGCTATCCCGGTGGAGCGCAGCCGCGATCGGACGCATGGCGATTTCGCCAGTTCGATTGCCCTGGCCCTGGCTAAAGCCGCCCGTTGCAAGCCCCGCGATCTGGCTGATCGGATCGTGGCCGCTCTGCCGGCGTCCGGGCGCATCGTCAAGGTGGAAATCGCCGGCCCTGGTTTCATCAACTTCTTTCTGACGCCGGGGGCCTACCAGGCGGTGGTCGCCGAGATTCTCGATCAGGGCGAAACCTTTGGGCGCAGCGCACTCGGCGGCGGTCAGCGGGTGCAGGTTGAGTTTGTGTCCGCTAATCCCACCGGGCCGCTGCACGTTGGCCACGGGCGCGGCGCGGCGTTCGGCGCTACGGTCGCCAACCTGCTGGAGGCGGTCGGTTATCAGATTCACCGCGAGTATTACGTCAATGACGCCGGACGACAGATGAACATTCTCGCCGCCAGCGTCTGGCTGCGTTATCTGGAGCATTGCGGCGAACAATTCCCCTTTCCCAGCAATGGTTACCGGGGTGGGTATGTGCGCGATCTGGCCGCCCGGCTGTACGCGGAACATGGCAGCGCCTATGTCGCCCCGGCAGCCGAGGTGTTCCGCGATCTGCCTCAGGATGAAATCCGCGATGAGGCGGGAGAGGCGATCCTTGCCGGCGATAAGGAAGCGCATATCGACGCGCTGGTGGATCGCGCCCGCGCCCGGCTGGGCGATCATCGCTACCGCTACGTTTTCGAGTTGGGTCTGAATAACATCCTTGACGACATCCGCGACGACTTGCGGGAATTCGGGGTGGTGTACGAGGAGTGGTATTCGGAACGGACGTTGGAGGAGCGTGGCGCAGTCAACAAGACCATCCAGCGGTTGCGCGAGACCGGTCAGATCTACGAACAGGACGGGGCGTTGTGGTTTCGCTCTACCGCGTTTGGCGATGAAAAGGATCGGGTGGTGCAGCGCGAAAATGGCCAGACCACCTACTTTGCCTCGGATATCGCCTACCACCTGGAAAAGTTTGAGCGCGGCTTTGATCGGGTGATTGATGTGTGGGGCGCTGACCATCATGGCTATGTCCCCCGGGTGAAAGGCGCATTGCAGGCGCTGGGCGCCCATCCTGGCCGGCTGGACGTGCTGCTGGTGCAATTCGCCATCCTGTACCGCAATGGCGAGCGGGTGCAGATGTCCACCCGCTCCGGTGATTTTGTGACCCTGCGCGAGTTGCGCCACGAAGTCGGCAACGACGCTGCCCGGTTCTTCTATGTGATGCGCAAGAGCGAACAGCATCTGGATTTTGATCTGGATCTGGCTAAATCGCAGTCCAAGGATAATCCGGTTTACTATATTCAGTATGCCTATGCCCGGGTGTGCAGCGTCCTGCGGCAACTACGGGAGAAAAACCTGTCCCGCGACGAGCAGCGCGGTCGAGACCATCTGGCGCTGCTGACCGAGCCGCACGAAGAAGCGCTGTTGATCGCGCTGGCCCGTTATCCCGAAGTGCTGGAAACGGCGGCGCTTAACCACGAACCGCATCAACTGGCGCAGTATTTGCGTGAACTGGCGAATGCCTTTCACACCTATTACAACGAACACCGGGTGTTGGTCAGCGACGATGCGCTGCGTGACGCTCGGCTGAACCTGAGCCTGGCGACTCGGCAGGTCATCCAGAATGGTCTGCATTTGCTGGGCGTTTCCGCCCCGGAGGTCATGTGAGCATCCGCCGCGATTACAAGCCCGCCGCGAACCGGCAGCGCCGCCGTCAGAACGCTCGCCGGAATGGCCTGCTGGTGGTGACCCTGGTCCTGATCGGCCTGTTTGGCGGCTTGCTGACGTACATCAAGGGCGATCGGAGTCAGCGGACCGCGCCCGTCGCCGCCAGCGCTCCCGCCGCGCCATCAACACCCGTCGTCGCGCCTGCGCCACCCAAGGTCGCCGAGCCGGAGCCCACGCCAGACTCGGCGCCTGCCCGGCCCAAATATGATTTCTATACCGAACTGCCGAAACGCCAGGTCGAGATTTTGCCGGAAGCGCCAACTCCGCGCCCTGCGCCCCGGCCTGCGCCTGTACGGTCGCAACCCGTCAATGAACCGCTGCGCAAGCCGGCGGCTCCTGCGCCCAAGAGCGCCCCCGCGCCAACCGTAGCCGCGACCGCCAGTCAGCCGGCGCCAGGCGTTCGAACACGAGAATAGTTCCGGTTTTTGCGCCGCCATAGCCCCGCGATCCGGCGACTTCAGGCCATCATTATGAATCTTCCTCACATTGTTCGCCGCTACCTGGATGCACAGCGGGTTCCCTATCGGTTGATCGCGTGCACGCCCGGCGAAAGTCTGGTGCAGATTGCAGCGAAACTGGATATTCCCCTCCGGCGGATGGTGCGCATCGCGCTGCTGAAAGATGACGCAGGGCTGATCATGACGATTCTGCCCTGCAACTACATCCTGGACTTTTCCAGGCTTTACCAGGTGTTGCAGCGCGATCTGGAACCGCTTTATGGCGCGGAAACGACCCGCTTTTTCCGGGATCAGGGTTGCAAACCCGGTTCTCATCCTCCTCTGCCCAATGCGTTCGGGATTTCCGCCCTGGTCGATGACAGCCTGGCCTTGAATGAAGAAGAGGAAATATACTTTGACGGCGGCGAGGGCAATGCGCTGGTCGGGATGCGTGGCGGCGATTTTCGTCAATTGCTGGCGCAGGCGCGATGGGAACACTTCGCCGTGTCAACCGGAGATCTCGATGCGCTGGTAAGCAGCCGCCAGGACATCACTCCGCATGACCTGACCAGCTTCACCCACCGGTATACCCCGGCCCGGTTGCACGAAGGCATTGAGGTCATTGCCGAGTTGCCGGCCATGCCGCAAACCGCGCAACAAATCCTGGCGCTGCGCAGCAATCCGCACACTACGCTCCAGGATATTCTGCCGATAGTCGAACAAGATCCCAGCTTGGCCGCCCAAGTGGTGTATTGCGCGCGGTCGCCACTGCATGGTCACCATGGCGCGGTCGATTCGCTGGAAACCGCGATTGGCGAGGTGCTGGGGATCGAAACCACGCTCAATCTGCTGCTCGGCGCCAGTATGGGACAAACGTTCCAGATTCCGGCGGATGGCCCGGTCGGCTTGCAGGAGTTCTGGCGGCACAGCGTCTATTGCGCGGCGCTGGTCAGCGAACTGGTTAAGATGTTGCCCGACCCGATCAGCATCAAGCCGGGACTGGCCTATCTGGGTGGTTTGCTGCACGACTTCGGCTATCTGGTGCTCGGCCACGCTTTGCCGGCCCGCTTCTTTGTCTTCAACCGCTTTCTGGCGGCTAACCGCAATGTGCCCCTGGCGGCGGTGGATCGCTACGTACTCGGCGTCGAACACTGGCATATCGGCGCCTGGCTGATGCAGGCCTGGAACATTCCTGAAGAAGTCATCGCGGCGGTGCGCTGGCATCACAGCGAGGATTGCACTGAACCCCATGCCGAATACGCCAACCTGGTGCTGATCGCTAACCGGTTGCTGCGCCATATCGGGCTGGGGGATGAACATAACCACCGCCTGCCAGCCCTCGCCATGTTCACCCTTGGCCTGACCCGCGAGCAGGCGCTGGAAGCGCTGGCGCGGCTGGAATCCAGCAGGACCGAACTGGATATCCTGTCCGAGGCGCTGCGCTGGCCGCCTGAGGGGTGAGAAAGCGCACGGCGCAGACCGCGCATCCCAGATGTAGCGCCAGCTGGCGCCTGGCGCCTAATTTTCTCCCCGTGTGACTTGCGGATCAAAATCCTCGTGATCTCCAACGCGGTTCGCACAATCGGGACGGTTACAGCGGCCATAGAGAACCAGGCTGTGTTCGGCCAGTTCAAACCCCAGTCGCTGGGCGATGATCCGTTGTCGCCGTTCGATTTCCTCATCACAGAATTCCTCAATCCGGCCGCAATCCAGACAAAGCATGTGATCGTGGTGTCCGCCCTGATTGATTTCAAACACCGACTGGCCACTTTCAAAGTGATAGCGTTTCACCAACCCGGATGCTTCAAATTGAGTCAGCACCCGGTACACGGTCGCCAGTCCGATTTCCTCGCCGGAACCGCCCAGCGCCTGGAAAATCGCCTCAGCGGTCAGGTGGGCGCTCGGCTGCTGTTGCAGAATGTTGAGGATTTTCATACGCGGCAGGGTGACCTTCAGGCCGGCCTGCTTGAGTTCTTTTGATCCCACGCGGAATGCTCCCGGGATTGCGGCTTGCCCACCGGTTGCCCTTGTACGGTATGATGTGGCCCGTTGAAGCCACCCGGATTCTGCCTTCCATGCTGCACACGTCCCTACGCGCCGTCGGCGTCCTGCTGCTGGTTCTGACCGCCGCCAGCTGCGAATCGCTGTTGCCCAGTTTCTACACAGTTCCGGTTCGCCAAGGCAACTATATCGACCCGACAATGGTCGCCCAATTGCGCCCCGGCATGACCCGGCAGCAGGTTCAGCGGATCATGGGTACGCCGCTGGTCGAAGACCCGTTCCACCAGAACCGCTGGGATTATTACTACCAGTACGGCCAAGGTGGCAAGATCAGCGAGCAGCGTCGCGTCACCGTGTTCTTCCGGGGCGAGACGCTGGATCGGATTGACGAAGCGCTGAATTAGTTGTTGTCCGCTTCCAGCAAGCCGCCGCCTTTGCCCATCCGCTTGCCCTCGGCGGCGCGCTGCTTGCGAACCGCTTTGGGATCGGCGATCAGCGGCCGATAAATCTCCACCCGGTCGCCGTTGCGCAAGGTCGTCGCCAGCTTGCCCAGTTTGCCGAACACGCCGACCTTGGCGATCTTGAGGTCAAGTTCAGGGAACTGTTCCAGAATGTGCGACTGGATAATCGCCTGTTCCAGCGTTGCGCCTGCCGGCAATTCGACGGGAAGGATGACTTGCTGGTCGGGTCGGGCGTAAGCCACTTCGACCCGGATCACGGCGTCAGCGTCGGCCATACAGATCGACCGCCCGTTTGCAAAAGGCGTCCACCAGCGAATTGGCGATTTGCTTGAACACCGGTTCAACCGCCATCCGCAACAATGGGCTGGCGAACTCGAATTCCATGTCCAGCGACACTTTGGAGGCGTCGGCCCGCAGCGGATCAAACCGCCAGTAGCCTTCCAGACGCCGGAACGGGCCTTCCAGCAAGCGGATATCGATCATTTTGTGGTGCTGCATTCGGTTGATGGTGCTAAAGGATTTATGCACCCGGCCCTTGACCATCTCGATCACCGCCCGCACTTCATCCTCGCTGCGGCTGAGTATCTGGGTCGAGCGGCACCAGGGCAGAAAATCCGGGTAGGCTTCAATGTCGCTGACCAGCGCGTACATTTCCGCCGCTGAATATAGAATCAAGGCGCTTTTTTTGACGGTCGCCACGACTGATCTCCGTTGCGGCGTTTTTTTTACGGGTTATTGGACTTGCGCTACGCCAGTTTGGTTGAATCCGCGTTTATCCTCAAGCAGCGCGTGCTGGGCGACCAAAACCAGCCCGTTTAACAAGGTGCCGCCATGAGCAAGAAACCAACTCCCAGCGACCATCCGATCGCCCGCAATAAAGCGGCGCATCACGATTATTTTATTGAAGAACATTATGAAGCCGGCCTGGCCTTGCAGGGCTGGGAGGTCAAGAGCCTGCGGGCCGGCCGCGCCCATCTCAAGGAAAGCTATGTGCTGCTGCGCGATGGCGAGGCGTTTCTGTTCGGCTGCCACATGTCGCCGCTGACTGCGGCTTCGACCCATGTTGAGGCTGACCCGACCCGCACCCGCAAGCTGTTGCTGCATAAGGCTGAAATCAGCCGGCTGATCGGGGCCGCCGAGCGCAAGGGTTATGCGCTGATCCCGCTGGCGCTGTACTGGAAGCGCAACCGGGTCAAGCTGGACATCGGGCTGGCTCGCGGCAAGAAGGAGTACGACAAGCGGGCGACCGACAAGGACCGCGACTGGGCGCGGGACAAGCAGCGGTTGATGCGGGACCGGCGCGGCGCGGAATGAATCGTTGGAACTTTCCGTCGTCCGGGTTATCTTATTGTTTCACCTTGGGGGCGATCCGGATTTCGACGTGGATTACAAAACCTGAGGCGCATGCCGAGGATGTAGCTTACCTCGTTAATCATGCTGCAACTTATAGTCGCCAACGACGACAGCTTCGCACTGGCGGCCTGAGGGCTGCTAGCCTCTGACCGGAACTTGCTTGTGAGGTCCGGAGCCTTTCGGGGCGTTCAGGGGTCGACTAACACAAGATCGCTACCGAACCTGTCCGGGGGAGAGGGGCTAAAACTCACCGGAACCGCCGTTCGTCGCCCTGCCGGTCGGGCAACGAAAGGTTAAAACAAAGACCAGGCTAAGCATGTAGGGCCAAGGGCAGAGGATTTGCGGACGGGGGTTCGATTCCCCCCGCCTCCACCATAAACCAAGGGTTCGGATTCATCTCCGGACCCTTTTTCTTGCCCGAAATCCCCGCGTGGGGTGGTACTGAGCGGTATGAACGGGCTATCGGACAACTTGCGTCATATCGACGATAGCTGGGCGATAGACGCATACGGGGTGCGGGAGGAACACGCATGACGCCGGAAACCAAGGCGCGCCAGCAGATTGACCAGAAGCTGGAGCAGGCCGGCTGGGTGATTCAGGATATGAAGCAACTCAATTTGGCGGCAGGCATAGGCGTGGCCGTGCGCGAATATCCCACCGACAGTGGCCCGGCCGACTATGTGCTGTTCATTAACCGCAATGCGGTGGGCGTAATTGAGGCCAAGAAGGACAGCGCGGGCGAAAACCTGACCGCGACGGAAGCCCAGACCGAGCGCTACGCTGCCGCTAATCTCAAATGGCGCAAAGACAAAGCGCCCCTGCGTTTCCTGTTCGAGGCCACTGGCCAAATTATCCGCTTCACTGACAGCGCCGACCCCGCGCCGCGTTCGCGGGAAATCTTTCACTTCTTCAAGCCGGAAACCCTGGCTGGATGGTTAGCGCAGCCAGAAACCCTGCGCCGCCGCCTGGCCGAGCAAATGCCGGATCTGCCTGAAAAGAACCTGCGCGACTGCCAGATCAGCGCTGTCACCGGGCTGGAGAAGTCTCTTGCGCTGAACAAACCTCGCGCCCTCGTACACATGGCCACCGGTGCCGGCAAGACCTTCACCGCCATCACCTCGGTCTATCGCCTGCTCAAGTTCGGCGGCGCCAAGCGCATCCTGTTCCTGGTCGATACCCGCAACCTCGGCAAACAGGCGCATCAGGAATTCATGGCCTACACGCCGCCGGATGATGGCCGCAAGTTCACTGAACTCTACAACGTCCAGCGGCTGGCCTCCCCCGCCATCGACCCGCACTCGCAGGTGTGCATCAGCACCATCCAGCGCATGTACTCCATCCTGAGCGGCGAGCCGATTGACGAATCGGCGGAAGATGTTTCGCTCAACGAAGTACAGCAAACGGCCAAACAGGAAAAGTTCGTCCGCTACAACCCGGCTGTGCCGGTGGAAACCTTCGATTTCATCATCATCGACGAGTGTCACCGCAGCATCTACAACCTGTGGAAGCAGGTCCTCGACTACTTCGACGCCAGCCTGATCGGTCTCACCGCCACGCCCGACAAGCGCACCTTCGGCTTTTTCAACGAGAACATCGTCGCTGAATACACCTATGAGCAGTCCGTGGCCGATGGCGTCAACGTCGGTTACGACGTGTACGAAATTGAAACCGAGTTCACCCGGAAAGGCAGCGTGGTTAAACAGGGTTGGTGGGTCGATCACCGCGACCGCCAGACCCGCAAGAAGCGCTGGAGCGAAACCGAAGAAGACACCGCCTACACCGGCAGGGAACTGGATCGCTCGGTGGTCAACATCAGCCAGATCCGAAAAGTGATCCAGGCCATGAAAACCGCCGTGGAGACGCAGATTTTCCCCGCACGCAAAGAGACGCCGAAGACGCTGATCTTTGCCAAGACCGACAGCCACGCCGACGACATCATCAACATCCTGCGCGAGGTCTATGGGCAAGGGAATGCCTTCTGCAAGAAGGTGACTTATCGCGCCGAAGAAGACGCCGACAGCATCCTCAGCAGCTTT
Source organism: Candidatus Contendibacter sp. (assembly GCA_020890855.1). Taxonomy (GTDB): domain Bacteria; phylum Pseudomonadota; class Gammaproteobacteria; order Competibacterales; family Competibacteraceae; genus RXIV01. The sequence continues at coordinate 8,430 of JAJHPN010000278.1, forward strand.
CGCAACGACTACAACCCGCGCATCGCCGTCACCGTGGACATGATCGCCACCGGCACCGACGTGAAGCCGCTGGAAGTACTCCTGTTCATGCGTGACGTGCGCAGCAAGAGCTATTACGAGCAAATGAAGGGCCGGGGGGTACGCAGCCTGGATGGCGACAGCCTCAAGCGGGTCAGCAACTCTGCCGACGGCGCCAAGACCCGCTTTGTGCTGATCGATGCCGTGGGCGTAGAGAAGTCCCTCAAGACTGAAAGCCGCCCATTGGAGAAGAAGCCCGGCGTGGGGCTGAAGGACTTGCTGCAAGGCGTGGCGATGGGCAGCCGCGACGACGACACCGTGCTGTCGCTCGCTAACCGCCTGGTGCGCCTGGCCAAGCAACTGGACGACAAGGCCCAGGCGCGCATCGAAAAAGCCAGCGGCGGCATCCCCATCGCCGCACTGGGCAAGGGACTGATTGCCGCCCTCGACCCCGATGCCATCGTGCAAGCCGCGCTGGCTACGGCCAAGGCCAAAGGCATCACCCGCAGCGAAGACACGTTGCGGCCTGAAGAGCTTGCAGCCGCCCGCGCCGAGCGTGTGGCCGCCGCCTGCGCGCCTTTCGACAAACCGGAACTGCGCGACGAGATCGACAGCGCCCGCCGCGAGCGCGAGCAACTCATCGACCATATCAACCTGGATCAGGTCACGTTCTCCGGCTTTTCCGAACAGGCCGAAACGCAAGCCAAAGCGCTGATTCAAACCTTTGCCGACTATTTGAAGCAGCACAAGGATGAAATCGCCGCCTTGGACTTTTTCTACCAGCAGCCCTTCCAGCGCCGCGCGCTCACCTTTGACATGATCGAAGACCTGCACGAACGCCTGAGCAAACCCCCGCTGATGCTCACCACTGAACGCCTGTGGAGCGCCTATGCCCGGGTGCAGGCGAATCAGGTGAAAGGCGCGGATAGCAAACGCCAGCTCACCGATCTGGTGTCGCTGGTACGCTTCGCGCTGGGGATGGAGGGCGAACTCAAACCCTTTGCCGACGAAGTGGACAAGCGCTTCCAGGCCTGGATCTTCCGCCACAATGCCCAGCGCCGCACCGCCTTCACGCCCGAACAGACCGACTGGCTGCGCCTGATGAAGGACCATATCGCCAGCAGTTGCTGCATCAGCCGGGACGATTTTGATTACGCCGAACTGGCGGACAAGGGCGGCTTGCAGAAAGCCTGGATGCTGTTTGGCAAGGATCTGGATGGGCTGATGAATGAAATGAATGTGGAGTTGGTGGCGTGAGTGAATTGCCAACGGGATGGACTCGAGTTAATTTTGATGGCGCAGTTGATGTCATCTCAGATCGTGGGTTTCGCATCAAGCAAAAAGACTACCTGCCATCCGGAAAGCTTCCTGTGGTTGATCAAGGTGAAGGGCTGATCGGTGGTTATACAGATGAATGTGATGCTCAAGTTAAATCACCGCCTCCGGTAATTGTCTTCGGCGATCACACTCGCCGTTTCAAGTTTGTGAAATTTCCGTTTGCAGTCGGAGCGGATGGTGTAAAACTTCTCTCGCCCACTCCAATTTGGAATACAGCGTTTCTATTTCTTCAGCTCGGGACTATTGATCTTGAGAATCGCGGGTATGGCCGTCACTACCAGCACTTACGCAAAAAATCGCTTGCGCTAGCTCCCTTCGCTGAACAAACCCGCATCGTCGCCAAACTCGATGAACTGCTCTCCGACCTCGATGCCGGGGTGGCCGAACTCAAGGCCGCGCAGAAGAAGCTCGCGCAATACCGCCAATCACTGCTGAAAGCCGCCGTGGAAGGCGCGCTCACCGCCGAGTGGCGATCCAAAAACAAACCTGCTGAGACCGGCGTGCAGTTGCTGGAGCGCATCCTCACCGAGCGCCGCGCCCGCTGGAAAGAAAAGCAACTCGCTAAATTCAAGGAGCAAGGCAAAATCCCGCCCAAGGACTGGCAGAAGAAATACCCCGAGCCGGTGAAGCCGGATACCACCGACTTGCCGGAATTGCCGCAGGGGTGGGTGTGGGCGACGATTGATCAGATAGCCCAAGTTGGCACAGGAGTAACGCCTCTTCGATCAAAGATCGCTTATTTCAATGACGGCATGGTTCCGTGGGTGACCAGTGGGGCACTCAACAGTGAAACCGTGACATCCGCGACGGAACTCGTCACGGAACTTGCCTTGAAAGAATGCCGCCTCGATATTTATCCTGCCGGATCACTCTTGGTGGCCATGTACGGAGAAGGAAAAACTCGCGGAAAGTGCTCTGAGTTGTTAATTCCGGCGACGATCAATCAAGCAATCGCAGCAATTGTGCTGGAGCCTGAGGCTCAACCATCCAAGGCTTACCTCAAGGCGTTTCTTTTAGACAGTTACGAAAAGATGCGCGCTCAAGCCTCAGGTGGAGTTCAGCCGAACCTGAACCTTCAGATCATCAAATCCATTACTTTGCCTCTCCCTCCATATGTCGAGCAGTCTGAAATCACGCAATTACTGGACGGGCAATTTGACCAAATTAATCAGCAGCAGATTGCAGTAGAACTTGCCCTCAAACAATCTGCCGCCCAACGCCAAAATATCCTCCGTGCCGCCTTCTCCGGCCAACTGGTTCCGCAAGACCCGAATGACGAACCCGCCAGCGTACTGCTGGAGCGTATCCGCGCCGAAAGAACTGCGCGGGGTGCGGTGAAGATATTGCGCGGGCGCAAATTTTAAGGAGTCAGCATGAATATGCGCTACATACCGCATTACCCGGCAGTTAAAGACGCCCCTTACGGGTGAACAATATGATTCGAACCATTCAGATCGATGGATTTAAGTCGATTGTTTCGCAGACACTGGAGCTGGGGAGGGTCAATTGTTTTATCGGCGCGAACGGTGTCGGAAAAAGCAATGTTCTCGAAGCCATCGGTGTTTTAAGTGCTGCGGCCAATGGCAAAGTGGATGATGAATCTTTGTTGCGCCGAGGTGTGCGACCGGGCATGCCACGGCTTTATAAAACATCGTTTGAATCCGCCAGTGTCCCAGTACATATCGGCTTGAGCGCACAGAGCGACGATGACGCCAGTTATCGCGTTTCGTTGTTAAATCCACTGGAAAACCCCGAACCGGCCTGGTCGTTTAAAACCGAGCGTTTAATCGCCGGACAAGACGAAATTGTTTCCGATGGCGTGCGCAACAAACGCAATCTGACTCCAACGACCGGATTGGCGGCGCTGAAATTAGTGGAAGTTGATAGCGCCAGTCCGGCGGCAGCGCTGATGAATCGCCTGCAGAACTTTGCTATCTATTCGCCCAATACGCCGACCTTGCGCGCCATGGTGAGCGACCCTCAGTCGCGCAACCCGTTGGGGCTGTCAGGCGGGCGGCTGGCAGAGGGATTTGCCGAGTTTCGCAAGACGCTCCTCGATCAGGACGATGATCTGCGGGATAGCGTGTTCGAGTTGGTGGACTGGGTTGCCGATATTCAAACAACGTCGTCAGCCGGATCGCTGTTGTCGCCTTCGGTCGCGCGCACCAAGGAAGTGTTGAAGTTCACTGACCGCTTTATGCGCAAGAGCCGCAACACACTCACCGCTTATGACGCGAGTGAAGGCGCTCTGTATGTATTGTTCTCCGCGATTTTGTGCTTGTCGCCTCATGCGCCCAAAATGCTTGCTATCGATAACCTGGATCAGGCGCTTAACCCGCGACTGGTGGAACGGCTGACCGCTAAGCTCGCCGATTGGTTGGCGCGGGATGCTACCGACAGGCAACTGCTTTTCACCGTTCACAACCCGGCAGTTCTGGATGGACTCGACCTGACCAATCCTGAAACAAGATTATTCGCAGTCGAGCGAAACAGCGAAGGGCATACCGTTGTACGCTGCATTAAGCTCAGTCCTGAACTATTGCAAATACATGCCAGCTATCCCTTGTCCCGCTTATGGCTGATGGGCAATTTGGGGGCCATGCCGAATGTCTGATCCCCGTATCGCCCTGGTGGCCGAGGGGCCAACAGACTTCATCGTGATCGAAGCTGCCCTGAGGGCAATACTGAATCGCACCTTTATTCTGAGCCAACTGCAGCCTGAACCCACCCGGCCAGAGATGGGTGGCGGATGGGGCGGGGTTTTCAAGTGGTGTCAGCAATTCCGCCTGCGTGGCGCTACCAGTATTGAAGCAGATCCCACGCTTGCAAATTTCGATTCGGTGATCATGCATCTGGATGCAGATGTGGCTGACAAGTCTTATGCGGATTGTGGCAACACCGCGGTGCAAGCAGCCATCGGACTGCAAGCCTTGCCCTGCTCACGGCCTTGCCCACCTCCATCTGATACGGTTAAGGCATTGGAAGCTGTGTTGCTCAGTTGGTTGAACATCCCCGCAATCGGGCCGAAGAGCTTGTTTTGTATTCCGTCGAAAGCCACTGATGCGTGGCTGGCATCCGCTGTTCTTCCACAGGGGCACACTTTGCTGGCCGGACTTGAGTGCAACCCCAATCTGGAAACCGGCCTTGCCCAGTTACCCAAAGCCCAGCGGATAAGAAAATCGATTCCCCAATACCGCAGCGTGACTGGCAGTGTGGTATCGCAATGGCAGCGAGTAAAGACTCATTGCACGCAAGCTGCTGTGTTCGAGCAACAAGTCCAAACCATAGCTCAGGCCTTCCCCACATGAACCCCTCCTCCCTCGTCCAGAAAGTCTGGAATTTCTGCCACACCCTGCGCGACGATGGCGTGGGTTACGGCGACTACCTGGAACAGCTCACCTATCTGCTGTTCCTGAAGCTGGCGCACGAATATGCACAGGAGCCGTACAACCGCGACACCCACATTCCCAAGGGCTATGACTGGGCCAGCCTGACCGTCAAGGTGGGCGAACCGCTGGAGTCGCATTACCTGGCGACGCTGCATAAGCTGGGACAGGAGCCAGGGATGCTGGGGGCTATTTTCTTCAAGGCGCAGAACAAGATCCAGGACCCGGCCAAGCTGTCGCGCCTGGTGCAACTGATCGACGCGGAGAGCTGGATCAGCCTGGATGCCGACACCAAGGGCGATCTGTACGAAGGTCTGCTGCAAAAGAACGCTGAAGACACCAAGAGCGGCGCAGGCCAGTACTTCACACCGCGCGCGCTGATCGAAGCGATGGTGGCCTGCGTTCGGCCCGAGCCGATGAAGACCATTGCGGACCCGGCCTGCGGCACGGGCGGCTTCTTCCTGGGCGCCTACAACTGGCTGACTCGGTCCGGGGCCAAATTGGACAAGCGCCAGAAAGAGTTCCTGCGCGACAAGACTTTTCACGGCAACGAGATCGTGCCCAACACGCGCCGCCTATGCCTGATGAACCTGTTCTTGCACAACATCGGCGAACTGGATGGGGAGCCTTCGGTTGAGCGCTCGGATGCCTTAATCACCGAGTCCAGGCGCAAGGTGGACTATGTGCTGGCCAACCCACCCTTTGGCAAAAAAAGCAGCATGACCATCACCAACGAAGAGGGTGAGGAAGACAAGGAAGCGCTGACCTACGAGCGGCAGGACTTCTGGGAAACCACGTCGAACAAGCAGCTCAACTTTCTGCAGCACATCGTCAGCATGTTGAAGGTGGACGGTCAAGCGGCGGTGGTCTTGCCGGATAACGTGCTGTTTGAAGGCGGCGCCGGCGAGAAGATCCGCCGAAAGCTGCTGGAGAACTGCGATGTGCATACCGTGCTGCGCCTGCCGACCGGCATCTTCTACGCGCAGGGCGTGAAGGCGAACGTGGTGTTCTTCGACGCCAAGCCCAAAGACGGGCAGATCCACACCAAAGGGGTCTGGTTCTACGATCTGCGCACCAACAAGCATTTCACGTTGAAGACGCGCACGCTCAAGCTGGACGACTTGCAGGATTTCATCACCTGCTACAACCCGGAAAACCGCCACGAGCGCGTCGCCACCGAACATTTCAAGTTCTTCAGTTACGACGACTTGATGGCCCGTGACAAGGCCAGTCTGGACATCTTCTGGCTCAAGGACGACAGCCTGGACAACCTCGACGATCTGCCGCCGCCGGATGTCTTGCAGCAGGAGATCATTGATCACTTGGAGGCCGCACTGGCTTCATTCCGGGACGTCGCTGTCGGATTGCGGGGCAACAACCCCGATGGTCATTCCTGAAATCGCAGTGGATTGAAATGGGTCTGGGCAATCCTCCAGCAAAAACTGGCCGATCTGCGGATCAAAGCGCAATAACGCATGTTGACAGCCCACTTCATCGCATTCCGCCGGGAAGACCAGTTGACACAATCGCGGATCGCGGCCCATCGCCAGCGCATCCTCGGGTAAATCCAAAACATTACCGGCGAAAGGACCACTCAGGCCACGCAACTGCGGTCTCAATGACCGGAGGACGCTCGACGGGGTCTTGCCTGGCGCTTTCCGCGCAGGAATGCCGGCGCGCTGCCGATAGAATCAGGACTTTCGCTCTTCAGCAAATCGCCCTATTCCTTGATAGCTTCGACGGCGATGTCAATGCGCACCTCGTCGCCCACATTCGGTGCGTACTTGCCGGCGTTGAACTCCGATCGTTTGACCACGGTATGGGCGTTTGCGCCAATGGCGTCCTTTTTCAACATTGGATGCGGCATGGCCTGGAAAGAAGTCACGGTCAGCGTCACAGGACGGGTCACGCCCTTCAACGTCAGATTGCCTTCGACCGTCGCCGGTTGATCGCCTTTGAAGACGACCTTGGTGGATTTGAACGTGGCGGTCGGATACTTGGCCGTGTCGAGAAAATCCTCGCCCTGAATGTGCTCGTCGAAGGTCGCATAACCCGTATCAACCGATGGGGTATCGATCACGATGTCCACTGCGCCGGTCTTTGCCGCCTTATCGAGAATGATCTTGCCCGTGGTCTTGTTGAAGCGGCTCAGTTGGGTCGAATAGCCGAAGTGGGTATACGAGAAACGCGGAAACGTATGGGTTCCATCCAGCACATAGGTTTCCGGTTCCGCCATTGCGGGAGCGGCGCCAGCCATCGTCACCGCAGCTATTGCGAGAGCGGCTGAGAGGGAGGTCAGTTTGTTCATGGAGATTCTCCAGCTTGGGTTGAGAAGGTTATTCGCCAGCATTGGCGGTGATGCGAAACTGAATTTGGACTTCATTGGCGACTACAGGTTGAGACTCAAAGGGACGGTCTGTAGCCAATTGCCCAGCTTCATCGGGCAAAAAGGCGTAGGCGTCCATCGCGATCACATAATCGTCAATGCCCGCATGGAAGCGTTGAATCTTCGTCGGGTCACCGGCAGCGCCGAGCGCTACATACAGCGGCAGCAAATGCTCATCGGTCGGATGGGCCTGAACCGCCCCCGGCGCTTGCCGGCGGTAATCCAGCAGGCCCGTGACGTCGCGAGCCGCCAAGCGTCCGGCGATCCAGTCAGTGAATTCACGCACATACGCCGGGGTCTGGCCGCCGTTGCGCCCGACCCTCTGAAAATCGCGGAGGTTATGGGTGATGTTGCCGGACGCGATCACCAGAAAATTCCGGGCGGCCAGCGGCGCCAGCGCCTGACCGAGCCGGTAAGCGGCTGCCGGTCCGCCTTGACTCTGGATTGATAGCGGGATCACCGGGACATCGGCATCGGGAAACATCAGGCGCAACGGAATCCAGGCCCCATGATCGAGACCGTGTTGCGGGTCCGCCTGTACCGGCAGCCCGACGGCCTGAATCGCTGCGACTACCTCCTGAGCGGCCTCGCGGCAGCCGGTGGCCGGGTACCGCAGCGCATAGAGTTCTTCGGGAAATCCCCAGAAATCATGAATCGTGTCCGGTCGTCCGGCGAACCCCACGGTTGGCATCGCGGTATCCCAGTGTGCGCTGATGATCACGATGGCGCGGGGTCGCGGCAAAGTCCGGGCGGCGGCGGCAAGCGCCGCTCCGGCAGCGCCGGGGCGCAATGCGAAGGTCGGCGCGCCGTGTGGTACAAACAAAACCGGTTGTGCTGAGGTCATGGCGGATTCTCCAAAATCAGACAGCCGCAGTTTGGCCTTCCCGACTGGATAGAAATAGTAGACAATTGGCAAATCTTTATTGCTGATATGGCAACAATGAACCGGTTTGAGGCGATGAGTCTGTTTGTGCGAGTGGCGGAACGGGGCAGTTTTGCCGCCGCCGCCGAGCAACTCGGCGTGGCGCGCTCGGTGGTGACGCGGCAGGTTGCGGCGCTGGAAACCCATCTGGGCGTCAAGTTGATGGAACGCAGCACGCGGCGGCTGGCGCTGACTTCCGCCGGGGCCGCCTATCTGGAAAAATGCCGGGTCATTCTGAATCTGGTGGAAGCCGCCGAAACCGATGTGGCGGAAGAACACCTGATGCCGCGTGGGCATCTCCGCATTGGCCTGCCTCTCGTCTTCGGCCTGAAGCGCCTGTTGCCCTTGCTGCTGGATTTCAGCCAGCGTTATCCGGAGATCAGCCTGGATATGGACTACACCGACCGGCGGCTGAACCTGATCGAAGAAAGGTTTGATCTCTCCATCCGCATCACGGATCGGCTGGAACCGGGCGACATCGTCCGCAAGCTGGGGTTCTGCCGGTTATTTGCCGTCGCTGCCCCGGATTATCTCGCACGGCATGGCCGCCCCGCCCATCCCGCCGAGTTGAAGCATCACGAATGCCTGACCTACACCGGCGACGCCAGCAACGCAACCTGGTTGTTCCAAGTGGAGGGCCGCCTGGAGCCGGTCCCGGTGCGCAGCCGCATCAGCGCTAATAACGGCGAGGCGCTGATGGAAGCGGCAGCTTCCGGCATGGGAATCGCCCTGCAACCGGACTTCATTGCCGAGCCGTTGCTGGCGGCGGGAAAAGTTGAAGCCATTTTGGAGCCGTTTGCTCAGCCGGTTCTCGGCATCTATGCCTTGCTCCCCAGTAATCGCTATACATCCTATCGAGTCCGGGTCTTCATTGACTTTCTGGCGGCCCGGTTACAGGAGTCAGCTCTACCGCGATAATACCGGGGTCCGGGCTAACCTCCGGACAACCTGAACTTTTACGGCGGGCCGCGTTAGGAGATACGCTTGCATGAACACTGAACGGGAACAGCATCGCTATCGGCATCCGGTCCTCCGGGGGATCGGCCATGCCCTGGGCGTGGCCTATTTGCTGGTCACGCTGCTGTTTGGGCCGATCAAGTCGCTGGCCCGCTGGCTGGCGCAGCAGCGCATGATCCAGCGCTATCAGCGCACGGTCG
>JAJHPN010000200.1 GCA_020890855.1 Candidatus Contendibacter sp.
GCCCCTGGTGTCCAGCGGCAAATCCGGCACCGACAGGTAATCGGTGATGCCCGCGCCATAACCGGTCCAGTCGGCATACAGTGCGCCCACCGCCGCCACGTCGGGAATCATCGCCTGATTGACAAACTCGCTGAGTTTGTCGATTTCAGCCTTGATCGCGAACAGCCGCTCCAGGGTCAGGGTGGACTGGCTGTCGGGATTGATCGGGTTGGCGACGCCGCCCACCGCCAGATTTTGGATATGCGGGGTCTTGGAGCCGAGAATGGCGACAATCCGGTTGGCGATCCGCTGGAATTCCAGCGCCTGTAAATAATGGGTCGCAGCCAGCAGATTAACCTCCGGCGGCAGTTTCATCGCCGGGTGGCCCCAATAGCCGCTGGCGAACACGCCCAGTTGTCCGGTTCCGACAAACGCCTTGAGCTTGTCCTGCACCTGACGGATATCCGCCGGACTGTTGCGCCGGTAATCGGACAGGCTGGCGCCTACTTTGGCGGCGGCGACGGGATCGGCGGACAGCGCCGACACGATGTCCACCCAGTCCAGCGCCGCCAGTTGGTAGAAATGAACGATATGATCGTGGACGCCGTGGGCGGTGATGATCATGTTGCGGATGTACTGGGCGTTCAGCGGCACTTCCAGATTCAGCGCGTTCTCAATCGTCCGCACTGAGACCACGGCGTGAACCGTGGTGCAAACCCCGCAAATCCGCTGCGCAAACAGCCAGGCGTCGCGGGGATCGCGATCCTTGAGGATGACCTCGATACCGCGCCACATCTGCCCCGACGACCAGGCGTTGACGACTTTGCCGTTATCCACCTCGCAATCGATCCGTAAATGGCCTTCGATGCGGGTAATGGGATCAATGGTGATTCGGGCCACGGCAGTCTCCAATCGTCAGGTCTGGTGAGCGCCGGGCAATACCGGCAGAGTCTTGATGAACAGCAGATACAGCATGATTTCCAGGCAGACCACGCCGACCGTGATCATCAATTCCGGCGCGGAGGGGAAGTAGGTCCAGCCGTTGCCGGGATTGACCGCCATCAGATAAGCGTCGATCCGGTACAGCGAACCGCCGGCCAGCAGGCTGACTGCGGCCAGGAACCGCAACCGCTGGCTGGCCCGCCGGGTCGGCGAGGCGAGAATGACGATGGGGGCGAGAAACAGCGCGGTTTCGATCAGGAACAGGTTGCCGCGAACATCGCCGGCGAAGGCCAGACCCAGATGACCGCCAGCCAGCAATGCGCCGAACCGCACGATTAGGAACAGCGCCAGTACGCCGGCGGCGACCCGTGAGAGCGGGGTTAGCAATGCCGATTCCGACGGCAGCCGGAATCCTCGGCTGGTCAGGGTCGCCTCCAGCAGCACCACCCCGTAGCCCATCGCCAGCGCCGAAACCAGAAACAGCAGCGGTAGCCAGGTCGTATACCACAGCGGCGAGAGCTTGGAACCCATCACCAGCAGCACCGAGCCCAGCGAGGACTGGTGCATGGTCGGCAACAGCACGCCCAGCCCGATGAACAGGAACAGGTAGCGTTTGAGGAACACTTGCAGGCGATCCAGATTGAAGCGCTGTTTGAAGGCCAGCGGCATCCGTTCCAGAAACGCCGGCCAGAATTCGATCCACAGCACCGTGGTGTAGGCCATCACGCACAGCGCCACCTCGAAAATGACCGAATTCAACTGAGCATACCAGGGCAGCAGCAGGTTAAAGGCGTTCCAGTAGCGGCCCAGGTCGATCATCACCGCCAGCCCGGCCAGGGTGTAGCCAAACACCCCGCTCAACAGCGCCGGGCGCATCAGCGGGTGATAGGCGTTGCGATTGAAGATGTAGACCAGCAGCGCCATCGCATAGCCGCCGCAGCCGAAGGCGGTGCCGACCACCACATCGATCGCCACCCAGACCCCCAGCGGATAGCCGTTGCTCATGTGGCTGACGTCGCCGAGACCGAACAGGAAGCGGCGCAAGATGAAATACGCCCCGATCAGCGCCAACACGCCAAGAATCAGGAACGGTTTGGTGAAAACCTTGCCGCCAAGCGGCTGATGCGTGATCGCCGTCATGGTTGCTGATCCTCGTCGTGATCCGGCTCATCCTCATTCTGCTTGACGCCGCGCCGGGCCAGAACCACCAGACCGCCGAGCAGAGCCAGCGGCGCGATCATGCCCTTATATAAGGTGTGTTGCATGCCTTCCGAGACAGCGGCGTAGGAGTGACCGGGGAGTTCAGGTAGTCCCAGTTTTTCGTGGGGAACCCCGCTCAGATAGCGCACCTGGGTGCCGCCGGATTCGTGTTCACCGTAGAGATGCGGTTGATAGTGGCCGACCGGCGCTTCATGGCCTGGCCGATCACCACCCAGTTTGCCGCGGGGAAACTCCGTCACTTCACCCGGTTTGAGCGCCAGCCGGCGCTGCGCCTCAACTTGCAGGTCGGCGACCAGTCCGAATAGCGACGCGCCAGTCGGGCAGACATCGCAACAGGCCGGCAACTTGCCCTGCTTCTGCAAATGGTTGCAGAACTGGCACTTGGCGATCTGGCCGAAGGTCTCGTCGAACTGGTATTGCGGGACGTTAAACGGGCAGCCATACACGCAATAGCGGCAGCCGATGCAGGCGTCCGGGTTGTGGGTGACGATGCCGGTTTCTGGATTCTTCTGCATCGCGCTGACGGGGCAGACCGAGATGCAGGAGGGATCGACGCAATGCAGGCAATGGCGCTTGACGAAGGCGTAGCCGTCCTTCTCACGATCCTTCTGCTCCATCGTACCGTTCTGGTAGACCCGGATCACATTGAGCGTTTTGCCGGAAATGTCCTCTGCCGTGTCCCAGGTTCCCTCGTTCCATGCTGCAAGTCGTTCCGGCTGTTCCGCCGGCATCCCGTTGGCTTGCTTGCAGGCGCTGACGCAGGCTTTACAGCCGACGCACAGCGTCGAGTCGTACAGCATCCCGACGGCTTTGGGTGGCAATTGTTTCGGTTCACGCGGGCCAAACGGCATTGCTTCCGCCGTTGGCGCAGCAACGATGGCCACGGTGCTGGCGGCGGCCCCCCGCAAAAACTGGCGGCGATTCATGGTCATGGCGCGGGCCTCCTATGATTTGGCTTTAGGAGTGGACTCATCCTTGTCGCTCATCCCGCGCAGCGCCATGGCGCCTGCGCCGACCGCCAGTCCAGCTGCGCCGGCAACCAGTGCTGCGGCAGCCGGACTAACCCCTTGCCCTTTCGGCGCATTCACTACCGGGAAAGCGGTCGGCGGCGCGAAGGTCTTGACCTTGGCCAGCGAATGCAGCGGCTTGGTGAAACCAACCCCTTCTTCAGTGCAGCCGAAACAGGGATGGCCGATGCCGACCGGCCAGTTATTTTCGCCCACATCGCCGAAGCCGATGGTCGGGCAATTGGCGTGAGTTTCCGGCCCCTTGCAACCGATCTTATAGAGACAGAAACCTTGGCGGTGGCCGAAATCGCCAAATTCGAGCGCGAAACGCCCGGCATCGAAATGCGGACGCCGTTCGCAGTTTTCGTGGATCAACCGCCCGTAGGCGAATTTGGGTCGGTTTTGGATATCCAGTGCTGGTGGTTTGCCAAAGGTCAGCAGGTAGAGGACGGTGGACAGGAAGTTGTAGGGATTGGGCGGGCAACCGGGGATATTGATTACGGTCTTGCCGGGCAATACCGCCTGGACGGATTTGGCCCCGGTCGGGTTGGGATCGCTGGAAGGAATGCCGCCCCAGGATGCGCAGGAACCGATGCCGATAATGGCGGCTGCGCCTTCCGCCGCCTCGCGGACCACGTCAAGAATGGGCCGGCCAGCCACCATGCAGTACACGCCGCCATCCCTGGTGGGAATCGCGCCGTCGACGATCAGAATGTACTTGCCTTGGTTCTCCTGCATCGATTTGACCTTGAACGCTTCGGCTTGATGGCCGGCTCCCGCGCATAGCGTCTCGTGATAATCGAGGGAGATCATGTCGAGAATCAGGGTTTCGAGGGTCGGGTGGTAGGCGCGGAGCAACGACTCGGTGCAGCCGGTGCATTCCTGGGCCGACAGCCAGAT